>NZ_JALLKV010000019.1:78881-103150 GCF_023093815.1 Pseudomonas sp. PNPG3 | reverse complement strand
CTGCCCGAATGGCACGCTTGAAAATAAATTTCTAAAGACAGTTGCTCCCACAGGTTTACCACAGGCCCTGAAATCTGTGCGGTCCCTGTGGGAGCTGGCTTGCCGGCGATCGGGCTGCAAAGCTGCCCCTCGAAGGGCCCGGCCTGCGTCACTTCACCGCACCCCGCCATTTTTACCTATACTCCGCCTTACAATACCCACCACGATTCCTGACCGGATCTCTCCATGCCCCCACGTCGGCACATCGCCTGGATAGCCTGCCTTGCAGTGCTGTTCAACCTGCTGGCCATGCCGCTGTCTTCCGCCGCGCCCAAGGGCCCGGCCGAGCAGCTGCTGTGGGGGGCCTTCTGTTCCAGCATGGCCAACAAGGCCAAGGTCGACGTCCAGGCCCTGGCCAAGATCGACCTCGGCCCGCAAAGCGACGACAGCGCCAGCATGATGAATTGCTGGTGCTGCTCCGGTGCCGCGCCACTGCTGGCCTTGCCCGGCTACCCGCCGCAGCTGCACAACCCGCCGATACTGCTGGCCGGCCTGCTGCCGCCACCCGCCGACTACCACGCCACGCCGCGCCAACTCTGGCCGGCGCTCAACCCCCGTGCCTCTCCGCTGGCCTGAGTTCATCACGCTGTCTGCCTGAACCTGAACAGAAACGGAGATTCACCATGCTCAAGCACGCCCTCGTCATGGCCGCCCTGTTGCTGCCCGGCGCCTTTGCCAATGCCCACGAATACAGCGTGGGTGACCTGCACATCGCCCACCCCTGGTCACTGCAGCTGCCCCCCAACGCCCCCAACGTCGCGGCGTATTTCGTGGTGCACAACAATGGCCAGGCCGACGACCGCCTGCTCGGTGTCGACAGCCCCATCAGCGATGACGCACAACTGCACGAGCATGCCATGAGCGCCAGCGGTGCCATGAAGATGCAGCAGGTGCCCAGCGTGGTGGTACCCGCAGGCAAGGACCTGACCTTCGCCCCCAGCGCCTACCATGTGATGCTGATGCAGCCCAAGGACCGCAGCCTGCTCAGCGACGGCAAGCGCTTCCCGTTGACCCTGCACTTCGAAAAGGCCGGCGATATCACCGTCGATGTGGCCGTGCAGAAGCAGGCGCCGACGGACCAGCCGCAAGCCCACGAACACGCGCACTGATCACCCGCTGAAAGGCACTCGTCATGAGCCTGCCGCGCAACAGCATCAGCCGTACCACCCGCCCTGACCGCAGGCGCGCCGGTGGCGGATGGCTGAGCCTGTTCGCCATGTGGATGATCTTCATCGGCCCGCTGATTTCCCAGTCGATGCCGATGGACCACCACGCCGGCATGAGCATGCCGATGGACATGCCGATGGCCACCGCCCATCAGCATGGCGGCGACGCCCATCACGGCCAGGCTGGCGATGGCCAGCTGCATGTGATGTGGGAAAAGTGCGGTTACTGCAGCCTGTTGTTCAACTGCCCGGCCCTGCCCCAGGCCCTCAGCCCGCTCAGTGCCAGCAGCGTCGTACCCACCACCCACCTGTTCGCACCCACGCGCCAGGGCCATGCCCGGCAGGCTGTATTCCCCGGCGCGCGCAGCCGCGCCCCACCTTCCTCGATCAACGTCTGAACCCACATTTTTCGCGCACGAAGCCAGGAGGCTTCGCGCTGACTCATGACTGATCGACTGGAATCATTATGTCTGGCTGCACCCCTGTTTTTGCCTTGTCCCTGCGTGGGACCATCGCCGCCGTGTGCGGCTCGCTGCTCGCGCCCGTGGCCATGGCCGCCGACCCAGGCCATGAAGGCCATACACACGACGCCCCCGAGCTGAGCCCGACGGTGATCACCGCCGTGGCCCCGAGCTCGCCGCTGACCGTGGTCACCAACCCGAAAGACCCGCGCCAGCCGGTGCCGGCCAGCGACGGCGCCGACTACCTGAAGACTATCCCCGGCTTCTCGGCCATCCGCGCTGGCGGCACCAACGGCGACCCGGTACTGCGCGGCATGTTCGGCTCGCGCCTGAACATCCTCACCAATGGCGGCCTGATGCTGGGCGCCTGCCCCAACCGCATGGACGCCCCCACGTCGTACATTTCGCCGGAAACCTACGACCGCCTGACCGTGATCAAAGGCCCGCAAAGCGTGATCTGGGGCCCGGGCGGCTCGGCGGGCACCATCCTCTTCGAGCGCGAGCCGGAGAAGTTCGGCACCCTCGGCAGCCGGGTCAACGCCAGCCTGCTGGCCGGCTCCAACGGCCGCTTCGACAAGGTGCTGGACACCGCCGCCGGCAACGACCAAGCCTACGCCCGCTTCGTCGGCAACCAGTCGCGCTCGGACGACTACCATGACGGCGATGACAACACCGTGCCGTCACGCTGGGACAAGTGGAATGGCGATGTCGCCCTCGGCTGGACCCCCGACCAGGACACCCTGCTGGAACTCACCGCCGGCAAGGGCGATGGTGAGGCCCGCTATGCCGGGCGTGGCATGGACGGCTCGCAGTTCAAGCGCGAAAGCCTGGGCCTGCGTTTCGAAAAATCCAACCTCGGCGAGGTGCTCGACAAGGTCGAGGCGCAGGTCTACTACAACTACGCCGACCACGTGATGGACAACTACAGCCTGCGCACGCCTTCGGGCAGCGGCATGATGGGCATGCCGATGGTCAGCAACGTCGACCGTCGCACCATGGGCGCACGCATCAAGGCCACTTGGCGCTGGGCCGATGTGCAACTGATCGGCGGCATCGACGCGCAGACCAACGAACATCGCAAACGCGGCGGCATGGGTGTGGACGCGCACAAAGGCCAGGCCTGGACCAAGGACGCCGACTTCCACAACTACGGTGCCTTCGGCGAGCTGACCTGGTACGTCAGCGGTGAGGACCGCATGATTACCGGTGCCCGCCTGGACCGCGCCTCCGCCCGCGACTTCCGCGCAACCAGCGCCACCAACGGCGACACCCGCGCCGATACCCTGCCCAGCGGTTTCGTCCGCTACGAGCACGACCTGGCAGCCATCCCGGCCACCACGTACATCGGCCTTGGTCATGCCCAGCGTTTCCCCGACTACTGGGAGCTGTTCTCGCCCAAGCTGGCACCACCCGGTGCGGCCAATGCTTTCGACGGTATCAAACCAGAGAAGACCACCCAACTCGACTTCGGTGTCCAGTACCGCGACGAGCGCATGGAAGCCTGGGCGTCTGGCTACATCGGGCAGATCCGCGACTACATCCTGTTCGACTACCAGGCAATGAGCTCCCAGGCTCGCAACATCGACGCCCGCATCATGGGCGGCGAACTGGGCGCGGCCTACCAGCTGACGGAAAACTGGAAGGCCGACGCCACGCTGGCCTACGCCTGGGGCAAGAACAGCAGTGACGGCACAGCACTGCCGCAAATGCCGCCTCTGGAAAGCCGCCTGGGCCTGACCTACAGCCGCGATGTGTGGAGCGTCGGCGCACTGTGGCGGTTGGTGGCGGCGCAGAACCGCATCGCCGAGAACCAGGGCAACGTGGTCGGCAAGGACTACGACAACAGCGCCGGCTTCGGCGTGTTCTCGCTCAATGGTGCCTACAAGGTGAGCAACCACCTCAAGCTCAGCGCGGGGGTCGACAACCTGTTCGACAAGACCTACGCCGAGCACTTGAACCTGGCCGGGAACGCCGGGTTCGGCTACCCGGCTAGCGATCCACAGCCGGTCAACGAGCCAGGCAGGACCTTCTGGACCAAGGTCGACTTCAGCTTCTGACAACAACAACGGGCGCGGCGCAGGTCGCGCCCATCTGCTGGTCAAACAGGAGGTTCCCATGAGAGGAACACGCATCAATTTCTACAACCTGGCCTGGCGTTGGCACTTCTATGCGGGGCTGTTCGTGGCCCCGTTCATGATCCTGCTGGCAATCACCGGGATAATCTACCTGTTCAAGCCGCAGCTCGACCCGCTGCTGTACCGCGAGCTGATGGTGGTCGAAGCCGGCCACCACCGACAGGGCGCGGACACGATGCTGGCCGAAGTGCGCAAGGCCTACCCCGAGGGCCACGTTGGCCAGTACCTGCCGCCGCTGGACGCCGAACGCAGCGCACAATTCGTGGTGCATGACGCCGGGCGCGAACTGAACGTGTTCGTCGACCCCTACAGCGGCAAAGTCCTTGGCGTACAGGATGGCAAGCAGAACCTGCAGGCCATCGCCCGCGCCCTGCATGGCGAACTGATGGTCGGCACGATCGGTGACCGCCTGGTAGAACTGGCCGCGGGCTGGGGCATCGTGCTGGTGGTGTCGGGCCTGTACTTGTGGTGGCCACGCGGGCGCAATGGCGCTGGCGTGCTGTGGCCACGGCTGTCGGCACGCGGCCGAATGTTCTGGCGCGACCTGCATGCGGTAACCGGCTTCTGGGGCTCGGCCTTGTTGCTGCTGATGCTGGTCAGCGGCATGACCTGGACCGGACTGTGGGGCAAGCAGTACGCCGACTTGTGGAACCGCTTTCCGGCGGCCATGTGGAACGACGTGCCCAAGTCGGACCAGCAGGCGGGTGAACTCAACAGCGCGCACCGCCAGACCGTGCCCTGGGCGATGGAAAACACGCCGATGCCACAGTCCGGTGCACACGCCGAACATGCCGGGCATCACATGATGTCGAGCGCGCCGGCAGCGCCACAGATAAGCCTGCAGCAGGTCGAAAACATCGCTACCGCGCGCCAGGTCGAGCCGGGTTACAGCATTACCGCGCCGACTACGGCCGATGGCGTGTTCACCATCGCCGTATTCGCCGACGACCCGCGCAACGACGCCACCCTGCATGTCGACCAGTACACCGGCAAGGTGCTGGCCGATGTGCGCTGGCAGGACTACAGCCCGGTCGCCCGTGCCACCGAGCTTGGTGTGATGCTGCATGAAGGCAAGATGTTCGGGGCGTTCAACCAGATCATCATCCTGCTGGTGTGCCTGATGATCTTGCTGGGCTCGGTGAGCGGGCTGGTGATGTGGTGGAAGCGCAGGCCGGCCGGCGGGCTGGGTGTGCCGCCGCTGCGCCATGACTTGCCGCGCTGGAAGGTAGCGGTGGGGGTGATGCTGGTGCTGGGGTTGATGTTCCCGCTGGTGGGGGTGTCGATGGTGGTGATGTGGCTGGTGGATAGCTTGGTGGTGAGGCGCGGCCGAGTGCTGGTCAGCGCTTGAGCCTTGCTTCGTCTGTGCCGGCCCTTTCGCGGGTAAACCCGCTCCTACAGTTTCTGCGCCAGCGCGGTCCCTGTGGGAGCAGGCAAGCCCGCGAAGAGGCCGGCACAGGCACAACACTGCTACCCAAAAGTCGAGTCGATCTGTCGCGCCCCGAACTGGAACGCGCGTGTTAGCCTAGCCGGCTACCTCTGACAAGACGACCGACCGTCCAACGGAATGCAGCCTATGACGCAAACCTCACCCACAGCGCCAGATGAACAGCATCTGCAGCGCAACCTGACCAACCGCCACATCCAGCTGATCGCCATTGGCGGCGCAATCGGTACCGGCCTGTTCATGGGCTCGGGCAAGACCATCAGCCTGGCCGGGCCGTCGATCATCTTCGTCTACATGATCATCGGCTTCATGCTGTTCTTCGTCATGCGCGCCATGGGCGAACTGCTGCTGTCGAACCTCAACTACAAGTCGTTCATCGATTTCTCCGCCGACCTGCTCGGCCCCTGGGCCGGCTACTTCACCGGCTGGACCTACTGGTTCTGCTGGGTAGTCACCGGCATCGCCGACGTGGTCGCGATCGCGGCCTATACGCAGTTCTGGTTCCCTGAACTGCCGCAGTGGATACCGGCGCTGACCTGCGTAGGGCTGCTGCTGTCGCTGAACCTGGTGACGGTGAAGATGTTCGGTGAAATGGAGTTCTGGTTCGCCCTGATCAAGATCGTCGCCATCATCGGCCTGGTCGCCACCGGCCTGTACATGGTCATCACCGGCTTCACCTCGCCCAGCGGACGCACCGCGCAACTGGCCAACCTGTGGAATGACGGCGGCATGTTCCCCAATGGCCTGATGGGCTTCTTCGCCGGCTTCCAGATCGCCGTGTTCGCTTTCGTCGGCATCGAGTTGGTGGGTACAACCGCCGCCGAAGCGAAGAACCCGGAGCGCACCCTGCCGCGGGCGATCAACTCGATCCCGGTACGCATCATCGTGTTCTACGTGCTGGCGCTGATCGCGATCATGGCCGTGACCCCATGGCGCGACGTGGTGCCGGGCAAGAGCCCGTTCGTGGAGCTGTTCGTGCTGGCCGGCTTGCCAGCGGCGGCGAGCATCATCAACTTCGTGGTGCTGACCTCGGCGGCCTCCTCTGCCAACAGCGGCGTTTTCTCCACCAGCCGCATGCTCTACGGCCTGAGCCAGGAGGGTGACGCACCCAAGGCATTCGAGAAACTGTCGAGCCGCTCGGTACCTGCCAACGGCTTGTACTTCTCCTGCACCTGCCTGCTGCTGGGCGCAGTGCTGATCTACCTGGTGCCGAACGTGGTCGAGGCATTCACCCTGGTCACCACCGTTTCGGCGGTGCTGTTCATGTTCGTCTGGACACTGATCCTGCTGTCGTACCTGAACTACCGCAAACACCGCGCGGCGTTGCACCAGGCCTCGAAGTACAAGATGCCGGGCGGGCGCTTCATGTGCTACGTGTGCCTGGTGTTCTTTGCTTTCATCCTGGTGTTGCTGAGCCTGGAGGACGATACCCGCGCGGCGTTGCTGGTGACGCCGATCTGGTTCGTGCTGCTGGCGGTGACCTATCAGGGGGTGCGTAGCAAGCGCCATCCGCGCACGGCAGTGCGTAACGGCTGATGACCCTGGGGGCTGCTCTGCAGCCCCAATCCTGTGCACACAAATCCATCAGGCACCAACCTGGATCCAACCAACGCCCCAACACCTCGCACAACCCCTCTATTGCGCACCTTCCGCCGTTAGGCACACCCCTTGCAACACCCCTCCCCGCTTGCCCAACACATAAAAACTCAGCGGAGAGAGCACATGAAGCGACGCAGTCTGATCAAGGCCTTCACCCTTAGCGCATCGATTGCCGCGATGGGCCTGAGTTGGAGCATCCAGGCCGCCGAAACCATCAAGGTCGGCATCCTGCATTCGCTGTCGGGGACCATGGCCATTTCCGAGACTTCGCTCAAGGACATGGCGCTGATGACCATCGAGCAGATCAACGCCAAGGGCGGCGTGAACGGCAAGCTGCTCGAGCCGGTGGTGGTCGACCCGGCCTCCAACTGGCCGCTGTTCGCCGAAAAGAGCCGACAGCTGCTGACCCAGGACAAGGTGGCAGTGGTGTTCGGCTGCTGGACCTCGGTGTCGCGCAAATCGGTGCTGCCAGTGTTCGAGGAACTGAACGGCCTTCTGTTCTACCCGGTGCAGTACGAGGGTGAAGAGATGTCGCCGAACGTGTTCTACACCGGCGCCGCGCCCAACCAGCAGGCGATCCCGGCCGTGGAGTACCTGATGAGCGAGGACGGCGGCAGCGCCAAGCGCTTCTTCCTGCTGGGCACCGACTACGTCTACCCGCGCACCACCAACAAGATCTTGCGCGCCTTCCTGCACAGCAAGGGTGTGGCCGACAAGGACATCGAAGAGGTGTACACGCCGTTCGGCCACAGCGATTACCAGACCATCGTCGCCAACATCAAGAAGTTCTCTGCTGGCGGCAAGACAGCCGTCATTTCCACCGTCAACGGCGATTCCAATGTGCCGTTCTACAAGGAGCTGGCCAACCAGGGCCTGAAGGCCACCGATGTGCCAGTGGTGGCCTTCTCGGTGGGCGAGGAAGAACTGCGCGGCATCGACACCAAGCCGCTGGTGGGCCATCTGGCGGCGTGGAACTACTTCGAGTCTGTGGATAACCCGGTCAACCAGAAGTTCGTCGCCGACTGGAAGGCCTATGCCAAGGCCAAGGGCCTACCAGGCGCCGACAAGGCGGTGACCAACGACCCGATGGAGGCCACCTACGTGGGCATCCACATGTGGGCGCAGGCGGTGGAAAAAGCCAAGTCCACCGATGTCGACAAAGTACGCGAGGCGCTGGCCGGGCAAAGTTTCGAGGCGCCGTCCGGCTTCACCCTGACCATGGACAAGACCAACCACCACCTGCACAAGCCGGTGATGATCGGCGAGATCCAGGATGACGGGCAGTTCAGCGTGGTGTGGGAGACCGAGCAACCGCTGCGGGCGCAGCCATGGAGCCCGTTCATTCCCGGCAACGACAAGCGCCCTGATTACGCCGTGAAAGGTAACTGAGAGCCGTTAGGGCCGCCTTGCGGCCCATTCGCGGGTGAACCCGCTCCCACAGGTTCGGTGCAAGGTTCGAAACCTGTGCGGTCCCTGTGGGAGCGGGTTTACCCGCGAAGAATCCACCGCTGTATTCCAGGATTGCTCGCATGCTTAGACTCCTGCTAACTCTTCTCCTGCTGATGCCCTTGGCAACCCAGGCCAGCGAGGGCGAATTCTTCCTCGCTGCCAAGCCCGCCGAGCAAGCCCGCCTGCTCGAAGGCTGGGCTGCACAACCCGATACCGCGCGCCTGGCGCTGCTGGACAACCTGCGCCAGGGCCGCATCGCCGCCGACGACACGCGCAAGGTACGCCTGAACAACCGCCTGCGCGGCCTGATCGACAATGCCCTGGCCAGTCACCAGTTGCTCAGCGACAACAGCGACATCCGCCTGGCCGCTGCCCAACAACTTCAGAAAAGCGCGCAACCGGCGCAAATGGCTTTCCTCGACCGGCGCTTCGCCAGCGAACCGGATGCCGCCGTGCATGCCGCCCTCGGCTTGGCCCTGGCCAACCTGCAGCTGGGCGCCAGCGAACCGGCAGTACGCCTGGCCGCCGTTCGCCTGCTCGGCGAAACCGGTGACCCGCTGGCCCGCACCCGCCTCGAAGCCTTGCTGCAACCCAACGCGGAAACCGACCCGGGCGTGCGCACCGCCGCCGAAACCAGCCTGGCCCAGGTGCAGCGCAAGCTGCTGGCCGGCGAACTGCTCGGCCAGGCCTTCAGCGGCCTGTCGCTGGGCTCGATCCTGCTGCTGGCAGCCCTTGGCCTGGCCATCACCTTCGGCCTGCTCGGGGTGATCAACATGGCCCACGGCGAAATGCTGATGCTCGGCGCCTATAGCACCTACATGGTCCAGGTACTGCTGCAGCGCTACGCCCCCGGCGCCATCGAGTTCTACCCGCTGATCGCTCTGCCAGTGGCGTTCGCCATCAGTGCCGGCGTCGGCATGGCATTGGAGCGCACGGTAATCCGCCACCTGTATGGCCGCCCACTGGAAACCCTGCTGGCGACCTGGGGCATCAGCCTGATCCTGATCCAGGCCATCCGCCTGCTGTTCGGCGCGCAGAACGTGGAAGTCAGCAACCCGGCCTGGCTGTCGGGGGGCATCCAGCTGCTGCCCAACCTGGTACTGCCATACAACCGCCTGGTGATCATCGGCTTCGCCCTGGCCGTGGTACTGCTCACCTGGCTGCTGCTCAACCGCACGCGGCTGGGCCTGAACGTGCGCGCGGTCACCCAGAACCGCAACATGGCCGCCTGCTGCGGCGTGTCCACCGGGCGCGTCGACATGCTCGCCTTCGGCCTCGGCTCGGGCATCGCCGGGCTTGGTGGCGTGGCCCTGAGCCAGGTCGGCAACGTCGGCCCGGACCTGGGCCAGAGCTACATCATCGACTCGTTCCTGGTGGTGGTGCTCGGCGGCGTCGGCCAATTGGCCGGCAGCCTGTGGGCAGCCTTCGGCCTTGGCATCGCCAACAAGCTGCTGGAGCCGCAGATCGGCGCCGTGCTCGGCAAGATCCTCATCCTTGCGTTGATCATTCTGTTCATCCAGAAGCGCCCGCAAGGCCTGTTCGCCCTCAAGGGACGGGTAATCGACTGATGAACCAGCCACTGCTTGTCACCGCTACGCAAAAGGCCGGGCCACGCCTGACCCTGGCCATCGGCGCCGTCGTCGTCCTGTTGCTTGTGGCCCTGCCGCTGCTGTCGCTGCTGCCGGCGGACCATGCCCTGCAGGTGTCGGCCTACACCCTGACCCTGGTCGGCAAGATCCTCTGCTACGCCATCGTCGCGCTGGCCCTGGACCTGGTCTGGGGCTACGCCGGGCTGCTGTCGCTGGGCCACGGGCTGTTCTTCGCCCTCGGTGGCTACGCCATGGGCATGTACCTGATGCGCCAGGCCGCCGGTGACGGCCTGCCAGGGTTCATGACCTTCCTGTCGTGGAGCGAGCTGCCGTGGTACTGGGCTGGCACCCAGCATTTCGCCTGGGCCTTGTGCCTGGTGGTGCTGGCGCCCGGGCTGCTGGCGCTGGTGTTCGGCTGGTTCGCCTTCCGCTCGCGGATCAAGGGCGTGTACTTCTCGATCATGACCCAGGCGCTGACCTTCGCCGGCATGTTGCTGTTCTTCCGCAACGAAACCGGCTTTGGCGGCAACAACGGCTTTACCAGCTTCCGCACCATCCTTGGCTTCGACATCGCCGCCCAAGGCACCCGCGCAATGCTGTTCCTGCTCACCGTCGGCCTGCTGCTGGCCAGCCTGTACCTGTGCAGGTGCCTGACCCGCAGCAAGTTCGGCCGCCTGCTCACCGCCGTGCGCGACGCCGAGAACCGCCTGATGTTCTGTGGCTACGACCCACGCGGCTTCAAGTTACTGGTGTGGGTGCTCAGCGCCGTACTTTGCGGCCTGGCCGGTGCGCTGTACGTACCGCAGGTGGGCATCATCAACCCCAGCGAGATGTCGCCGACCAACTCCATCGAAGCCGCCGTGTGGGTGGCCCTGGGCGGGCGCGGCACCTTGATCGGCCCGCTGCTCGGCGCCGGCCTGGTCAATGGCATGAAAAGCTGGTTCACCGTGGCCTTCCCGGAGTTCTGGCTGTTCTTCCTCGGCGCGTTGTTCATCCTCGTCACCCTGTACCTGCCCAAGGGCGTGGTCGGCCTGTTGAAGAAAAGGAGCCAGCCATGAGAGGCGTGCCCCCGGTACACCCGGAATTCATGCTCGAACCGGTGTTCGACAACCTCGGCGCCAGCCGCGACGCCATCGGCCTGGGCCACAGCCGCAAGGCCGGCCTCGATACCCGCCATGGCACGGTGCTGAGCCTGGAAGACATCAGCGTCAGCTTCGATGGCTTCAAGGCGCTGAACGCGCTGAACCTGTACATCGGCGTGGGCGAGCTGCGCTGCATCATCGGCCCCAACGGGGCCGGCAAGACCACGATGATGGATGTGATCACCGGCAAGACCTGGCCCGACAACGGTACGGCCTATTTCGGTGACACCCTCGACCTGACCCGCATGAGCGAATACCAGATTGCCCAGGCCGGCATAGGCCGCAAGTTCCAGAAGCCCACGGTGTTCGAGGCGCTGACGGTGTTCGAAAACCTGGAGCTGGCGTTGAAGACCGACAAGTCGGTATGGGCCAGCCTGGCAGCGCGCCTGGGTGGTGAACAGCGCCAGCGCATCGAGGAGGTGCTGGGCACCTTGCGCCTGCTGCCGCTGGCCCAGCGCCAGGCGGGCTTGCTGTCGCATGGCCAGAAGCAGTTCCTGGAGATCGGCATGCTGCTGGTGCAGGAGCCGCAACTGCTGTTGCTGGACGAGCCGGTGGCGGGCATGACCGATGCCGAGACCGAGTTCACCGCCGAGCTGTTCAAGGGGCTGGCTGGCAAGCATTCGCTGATGGTGGTGGAGCACGACATGGGGTTTGTCGGCAGCATTGCCGACCATGTGACCGTGCTGCACCAGGGCAGCGTGCTGGCGGAAGGGTCGCTGGAGCAGGTGCAGGCGGATGAGCGGGTGGTCGAGGTGTATCTGGGCCGCTAGACATTGAAACCTGTGCCGGCCTCTTCGCGGGTAAACCCGCTCCCACACAGGCCTGAAGAGCTGCGCGGTCCTTGTGGGAGCGGGTTTACCCGCGAAAGGGCCGGCACAGGCACAGCAACAATTTCAGGAATACACACATGCTCAAGATCGACACCCTGCACCAGTATTACGGCGGCAGCCACATCCTCCGGGGCCTGTCCTTCGAAGCCAAGGTCGGCGAAGTCACCTGCCTGCTGGGCCGCAACGGCGTGGGCAAGACCACCCTGCTGCGCTGCCTGATGGGACTGGTACCCGCTCGCGACGGCAGCATCGAATGGGAAGGCAAGCCGATCACCAGCCTCAAGCCCCAGCAACGGGTCCACGCCGGCATCGCCTACGTGCCCCAGGGCCGCGAGATCTTCCCACGCCTCACTGTCGAGGAAAACCTGCTAATGGGCCTGTCGCGCTTCCCCGCCCGTGAAGCTCGGGAGGTACCGCCCTTCATCTACGAACTGTTCCCCGTGCTGGAACAGATGAAACAACGCCGTGGCGGTGACCTGTCCGGCGGCCAGCAGCAACAGCTGGCCATCGGCCGCGCCTTGGCCAGCCGCCCGCGCCTGCTGATCCTCGACGAGCCCACCGAGGGCATCCAGCCTTCGGTGATCAAGGAGATAGGCGCAGTCATCCGCCGCCTGGCCGAGCGTGGCGACATGGCAATCCTGCTGGTGGAGCAGTTCTACGACTTCGCCGAGGAGCTGGCCGACCAGTACCTGGTGATGGCCCGTGGCGAGATCATCCAGCGGGGCCGTGGCGAAAACATGCAGGCCGAAGGTGTGCGCGGGCTGGTAACCATTTAATCTGCAAGCAACGACCCTGCGAGACGCTGTCATGAGTCATGAAATCCGCGACGCCCTGCCTACCGACGTGCCGGGCATCCTCGACATCTACAACGACGCGGTGCGCAACACCACGGCGATCTGGAACGAAACCCCGGTGGATTTGGCCAACCGCCTGGCCTGGTTCGCCGCACGGGCGCAGCAGGGCTACCCGATCCTGGTGGCGGTGGATGGGAGCGGTGTGCTGGGCTATGCGTCGTTTGGCGACTGGCGGCCGTTCGAGGGCTTTCGCAATACCGTGGAACACTCGGTGTATATCCGTGGCGATCAGCGCGGCAAAGGATTGGGGCCGGTGCTGATGGCAGCGCTGGTCGAGCGTGCGCGCGAGTGTGGCAAGCATGTGATGGTGGCGGCCATCGAGAGCGGCAATGCAGCGTCGGTGCGCCTGCACGAGCGGCTGGGCTTCGTGGTGACCGGGCAGATGCCGCAGGTGGGGGTGAAGTTTGGCCGGTGGCTGGACTTGACCTTCATGCAGCTGGTGCTGAACCCGGGGGCAGAACCAAGCTGAATTTGATTTTGCCTGTACTGGCCTCTTCGCGGGTAAACCCGCTCCCACAGGTACTGCACACATCTCAGAAATCGTGCGATTCCTGTGGGAGCGGGTTCACCCGCGAAGAGGCCGGGCCTGCAAACCTCACATCTGGATAAACCTGCCCAACCGCTGCCTCAGCATGCTGTTCTCGCTGCGCAGCTGCTGCACTTCCTGCAATAACTCCAGCGCCAGCGCCACACCTTCCCACTCCAGTTCCAGCTCCTGATGCAGCTTCGCCGCGCGTTTGGCCAGCAACGGCGCCTGATCGTCGAACAACCAGTCCTCCGGCGTTCGCCCGGAAGGTTCGACAATGCCGTGCTCGACGATTTCGATCACGCAGTCAGCCGTGAGATCGGCCTCCTGACACAAGGTACGCATGTCCAGTTGAACGATCAGGGTGCTGCTCATGATCACTTACTCCATTGTGTCCTCGGGTTGAACGCAGCCTTCTCGGAAAGCTTGGTCCACAGTTCGCGGGCAGACTCGTCGGATGCTGGTGGCATGACCACTTTCAGTTGCGCGTAAAGGTTGCCACGCTCGCCACTCTTGTTGGCCAGGCCCTTGCCCGGTACGCGCAGGCGCTGGCCGCTCTGGCTGTCGGGGCGGATGGTGAGGTTGATCTTGCCGTCCAGGGTCGGAACGGCCACCTTGGCGCCCAGTGCTGCCTCCCACGGTGCCAGCGGCACGGTGATGATCAGGTCATGACCTTCGACATCGAACAGCGGGTGCGGTGCCATGCGAATGGTCAGGAACAGGTCGCCATTGGCCCCGCCACCACTACCCGGCGCACCCTGGCCCTTTAGGCGGATACGCTCGCCGTCGGTCACACCGGCCGGGATCTTCACGTTCAGGGTCTTGGTAGTGAAGCCGGTGCGCTGGCCCATGGCATTGGTCTGCGGCACCTGGAAGCTGATCTGCTTGGACTCCTTGCTCAGGGTCTCTTCAAGGAATACCGCCAGTTCTAGCTCCACGTCCTGCCCCCGCCTGCCAGCGCTGCGTTGCTGCTGCCGGGCACCACCGAACGGGTTGCCCCCCCGGCCACCAAAGATCGAGCTGAAAAAGTCGGAGAAATCGCCGCCTTCGAAGCCGCCACCACCGCCACGGTTCTCCCAGCCCGGTGGCGCCTGGAACGGCCGGCCATGCTGGCCACCGTACTTGCGGATTTCATCGTACTCGGCACGTTTCTGCGCGTCGCCCAGCACTTCGTAGGCCTCGTTGGCCTCCTTGAATTTTTCCTCGGCGTCGCGCTCCTTGCTGACATCGGGGTGATACTTGCGCGCCAGCTTGCGGTACGCGGCCTTGATCGCCTTTTCGTCCGCCGCGGGCTCTACGCCGAGTATCTTGTAATAGTCTTTGAAGTCCATCTATGGATCACCAATGTGAATGTGCGTGTTGCAAGAGAAGATAGGGGTCAAGCATAGCCTTTCAAGACCACCTTGGGGTTGCTCCATGGCAGACGATCGGTCTTGATTCTGTAGCCAACTGGCATACACTGCGCGGCCGTTTTGCCTCCGGAAGCTCATTCCCCATGTCTGACGTATCCCCGGCCCGCGCCCTGGGCATCGACTTTGGCACCTCCAACTCCACGGTCGGCTGGCACCGCCCAGGCGCCGAGTCGCTGATTGCCCTGGAAGACGGCAAGATCACGTTGCCCTCGGTGGTGTTCTTCAACATCGAGGAGCGTCGCCCGGTATATGGCCGCCTGGCACTGCACGAGTACCTGGAAGGCTACGAAGGCCGCCTGATGCGTTCGCTGAAAAGCCTGCTGGGCTCCAAGCTGATCAAGCACGATACCAGCGTGCTGGGCAGCGCCCTGCCGTTCAAGGACCTGCTGGGCATGTTCATCGGCGAGCTGAAAAAACGCGCAGAGGCCGCTGCTGGGCGGGAGTTCGAGCAGGTGGTGCTGGGCCGTCCGGTGTTCTTCGTCGACGAAGACCCTGCCGCCGACCAGGAGGCCGAGGACACCCTGGCCGAAGTGGCGCGCAAGATCGGCTTCAAGGATGTGTCCTTCCAGTACGAGCCGATTGCCGCGGCCTTCGACTACGAGTCGAGCATTAGCCGCGAAGAGCTGGTGCTGATCGTCGACATCGGCGGTGGTACCTCGGACTTCACCCTGATCCGCCTGTCGCCCGAGCGCCACCTGGTCGCCGAGCGCCAGAGCGACATCCTCGCCACCGGCGGTGTGCACATTGGCGGTACCGACTTCGACAAGCAGCTGAGCCTGCAGGGCGTGATGCCGCTGTTCGGCTACGGCAGCCGCATGAAGAGCGGCGCGCTGATGCCGACCAGCTATCACCTCAATCTCGCCACCTGGCACACCATCAACGCCCTGTACTCGCAGAAGTCTCAGCTGGCGCTGGGCAGCATGCGCTATGACATCGAGGACACGTTGGGCATCGACCGCCTGTTCAAACTGATCGAAGAGCGTGCCGGCCACTGGTTGGCGATGGAAGTGGAGGCCAGCAAGATCGAGCTGACCGAACAGCAGAGCCGCCACGTCGACCTAGGCCGCATCGAGCGCGATCTGGGCGTGGACCTGTCCCGAGCGCTGTTCGAGGGGGCTATCGAAGGGTTGCTGGAGCGGGTGCGTGGTAGCGTGAGCGAACTGCTGGCCAAGGCTGGAGTGAGCGAGACCCAGGTCGATACGGTGTTCTTCACCGGCGGTTCCAGCGGGATTCCGGCGCTGCGCAACAGCGTGTCGGCGATGCTGCCGAATGCGCGGCATGTGGAAGGTAACATCTTTGGCAGCATTGGTAGCGGGTTGGCCATCGAGGCGCGCAAGCGCTACGGCGTAGCCTGAGCCATCCCTTTCACCTGTGCCGGCCTCTTCGCGGGTAAACCCGCTCCCACAGGGTCCCCGCAAGTCTTGAGAGAAGTGGCATACCTGTGGGAGCGGGTTTACCCGCGAAGAGGCCGGTACTGGTCAATCAAAGAATCAGACCAGTTCGGCCCGCTTCAGCTCACTCTTCAGGTAGGCATAGTAGATCGGCCCCGCCACCACCCCCGGCAGCCCGAATGCCGCTTCGAACACCAGCATCGCCAGCAGCAGCTCCCAAGACTTGGCACTGATCTGCCCGCCCACGATCCGCGCGTTGAGGAAGTACTCGACCTTGTGGATGACGATCAGGTAACCCAGCGCCGCCGCCGCCACCCAGATCGACAGCGACAGGCCGACGATAGTGATCAGGGTATTCGACATTAGGTTGCCGATCACCGGCAGCAGGCCCAGCAGGAAGGTCAGCACGATCAGCGTCTTGGTCAGCGGCAGGTGCACGTCGAACATCGGCAGCACCACGGCCAGGAAGATGCCCGTGAACGTAGTGTTGAGCAGCGAAATCTTGATCTGCGCGAAGACGATGTTGCGAAACGCCTTCACCAGCAGGCTCAGGCGCTCGAACAGCGCCGCTGCCAGCGGCTTGCGCCGGGATATGTCGGGGATGCGCTGCAAGGCGACGATGGCACCGAGGATCATGCCGATCAACAAGGTGACGAACATGTGCGCCATACCCTTGCCCACCAGTTGCAGGTCGCTCAGGTGGCTCTTGATCCAGTCACCGATGGCCACCTTGAACTCCGCCGCACTGGCCGGCAGGTAGCCTTCGATGAACGGCGGCAGCTGGCTACGGGCGCGCTCCACCAAGGCCATGAACTTGTCCAGCGAGGCCCCGGGGTTTTCCGCCTCGTGCAGCAAAAAGCTGAAAGCACCGGCAAACAGCAGGGTCAGGGTGCTGACCACCAGCGTGCCGAGCAGCGCTACAGCCAGCCAGCGGGCGCGCTGCCCGGCAATCAGCGGCTGCAGCCGCGGCGTGAGCATGTTGACCAGCTCGAACACCAGCAGGCCGGCCAGCAGGCTTGGCAGCAATTTCAGGGGCAACGCCAGCAACAGGCCGGCAAATACGATGATCCAGCTGGCCAGGGTGACCTGGCGGGGGGTGAAGGTCATACAGCCTCAACGGCAGACAACGGGAAAGACCCGCAGTCTGCCAGCCTTACGTCTGCAGGCATAGGCGCAGGTCATTTCTTCTTCAGGCAGTCGCTCATGAACGCTTTGCGTTCGTCACCCTTGAGGGCCTTGGTGGTGGCGTCGGCGTTGCAGGTTTTCATCTTCTCTTGCTGGGTTTGTGGCACATCCTTCTTCAGGCAGGTGCTCATGAAGGCTTTGCGCTCATCGCCCTTGAGGGCCTTGGCGGTGGCGTCGGCGTTGCAGGTTTTCATTTTTTCCTGCTGCGCGGTATTGGCGGCGAAGCCTTGTGCGCTGAACAACACCGCCAATACCAGTAAGGGGATTTGCAGCACTTTCATGGAGTATCTCCTTGGCTCCGCGCCCGATGCACGGGGATCGAGCTGAGTGTAGCCAAGAATTCTCAACGCCCTGCCCGTGCCTGGCGACGGTATTGCTCGGGCGTGCACTGGGCCTGGCGCTGGAACATGGCGATGAACGCCGAGGCGCTGCTGTAGCCGAGGTCGAAGGCGATGGCCTGGATCGGCTGGCCGGCTTCAAGCGCCTCGATGGCGCGCAAAAAGCGCAGGCGCAGCCGCCATTCACCAAAACTGATGCCCAGCTCGCGCAGGAACTGCCGGGCCAAAGTACGTTCGCTGACATGAATCTGGGCGGCCCATTCGCCCAGCGGGCGGTTGTCGCCCGGCTCGGCACCAAGGGCATCGAGCACCTGGCGCAAGCCCTCGCTGTGGGCAAACGGCAGGTAGCAGGCCTGGGTGGGCGCCAGCAGCAGCTGGTCGAGCAGCACCTGCGCCAGGCGCTGGTCGCGCTCGCCCTCAGCCACCCGCAGGTCGCGCCGGGCGAAGTCGGCGAGGATGGCCTTGAGGATGTCGCTGATCATCAGGCTGCACGGTTGCTGCGGCAGTGCGGCGCACAGGCTGCGGTCCAGGTAGACCGAACGGTAGACAATGGCCTGCGGGTTGTAGCAGCCATGCTCGGTGTCGGGCGGCACCCACACGGCGTATTGCGGCGGCGACAGGAAGTGCTGCCCAGCTACCTCCAGGTGCATCACGCCGTGGGCGGTGTAGTTGAGCTGGCCCCAGGCGTGGCGATGCAGGGCGCTGCGGGTGTCGGCACCGAACTCGTCGTGGCGGAAGTACACCGCGGCCGGGAGCCGGGTGAACTGGGGAATGTCGAGGTATTTGCGCGGCATGCTGTCTGCTTTGCGGGGTGGGTTGTCTGGATAGGAGTATAGGCTTGTGAACAGACAATCGATAATACAGGCCTATCGAGGGCCTGCTCCGAAGGCCTTCGCGGGCTCGCCCGCTCCCACAGGATCTGCGCCAGCTTTCAGGCCTGTGATATGCGGGCAAGCCCGCGAAGGGCTGCAAAGCAGCCCCAATCCAAGCCTCAACGAGTAACCTGCTACATGAACTATCTGTTCCCCCTGACCGCCATCCTGATATGGGCCGGCAACACCGTGGTCACCAAGATGTCCGCCGGCGCCATCCACCCCGCCGAGATCGGCTTCTACCGCTGGCTGCTGGCCGCGCTGTTGTTCACCCCGTTCCTGCTGCCCGCCGTGTGGCGCAATCGCGCGGCCATTCGCCCGCACCTGGGCAAGGTTTTCGTGCTGGGCGTGCTGGGCATGGCGCTGTACCAGAGCCTGGCCTACTTTGCCGCCGGCATCACCAGCGCCACCAACATGGGCATCATCCTTTCGCTGATGCCACTGATGTCACTGGCATTGTCCATCGCCTGGCTGGGCCAGCGCCTGAGCTACGGTGCCCTGCTGGGCGCGCTGGTGTCATTTTTCGGCGTGCTTGAAGTGGTCAGCGCCGGCCACCCCGCCAGCCTGCTACAACAAGGCCTGAACAGCGGCGACCTGCTGATGCTGGTGGCCACACTGGCCTATGCGCTATACAGCTTCCTGCTGAAGAAATGGCAGATGCGCCTGCCGCCGATGCAGCTGCTGTACCTGCAGGTGCTGGTAGCCATCGTCGTGTTGCTGCCGCTGTTCCTGCTGTCGGACAAGACTGGCCTGAACAGCCGCAACGTCGGCCTGGTGCTGTACGCCTGCGTGCTGGCCTCGATGATCGCGCCACTGGTGTGGATGCAGGCAGTGCACCGCCTGGGGCCCAGCCGCACCACGCTGTTCTTCAACCTGCTGCCGCTGGTCACGGCACTGATCGCCGCCGTGGTGCTCGACGAGCAGCTGGCCCGCTATCACCTGGTCGGCGGCCTGCTGACCCTGGCGGGCGTGGTGCTGGCCGAGCGCTGGACCACACCGATCCGTCGCTAGAGCCCTGCCGCCTTGAGCCGGGCGGCATGTTCGGTGAACAGCCGCACCGGTTCGGCACCCTTGCCCACCGCACCAAGCGACTGGTTGACGATATCCAGGTGGTCGAGCGGGTAATCGTCGCCGATCACCTGCCCCAGGTGCGAACTGAAGCGCCCGACCATTCCGTCGCAATAGCCCTTTTCCTTGACGAAACTGCGCGCGAACAGGCGGCAGAAGTGGCTGCTGCCGTCGAAACGGTTGCGCCGCTGGTCGGTCAGGCCGGACTGCAAGGTGCCGGACCAGGAGTAATAACGCACGCCATCGACCTCATAGGCCCCTTCCCCGCCCCAGGTGCCTGGCAACCCCTGTGGATAAGCCTGGTTGAACAGCGCCACACCTGCACTGGTCAGTGACTGGTGCGAGGCGTGTACATCCACCGGCAACGGGTCACGGCGCCAGCCGGTTTCCAGCCACACCAGCAGCACGGCCAAGCCATGCAGCACGGCCTTCAGGATGCGCCCCTGCGGAGAATCGCCAGGTGCCGTGCGTTCCAGGTAGTCGGCCAGTTCCGAGCCATGGTTGGGCCCCGCCACCGAAGTGACCGAAGCCACCCGCCCAGGCCGCCTGGCAGCCGCGTAGCGCGCGCTCAGGGCGCCCTGGCTGTGGCCGATGAGGTTGACCTTTTCCGCTCCGGTACGCAGGCAGATGTCTTCGATGATCGCCAGCAACTGCTCGCCGCGCACCTCGCTGGAATGCAGTGGCGAAACCTGCACCGGGAACACCTGCGCCCCGCCCTGGCGCAGGGCCGGCACGATGCCGAACCAGTAGGGGTAGAGCACTACCCGGACAAAACCGAGCATGCCCGGCACCAGCACCAACGGGTATCGCGTGGCCAATTCCTGCTGCATTGCCCCAGCCCCTTTCCGTGGACGACCGGCCAACACTACAGCGGCCTTGATGACCATCGCAATCGAACTCCCGCCGCGCGCTGCGGTTCCAAACCACACAGACCCTTTGCAAGGAGCGGGACCATGTACAAGCAGACCCTGGCAATCCTTCTGGCAAGTGCCACCCTCGTCGCCTGCGGCAGCCGCCCGGAAAACCCGGTGGATTACGTCACCTACCGCGACGAACCGCTGGTCAAGCAGGTGGAAAAAGGCATGACCATGCAGAAAGTCATCGCCATCGGCGGCAGCCCGTCCAACGTCATCGACCTCCCCCATGGTGGCACCTGCAACGACTACATCCTCAACCACGATGGCCACCAGCAGCCCTACTACGTGCGCTTCGACGCCACCGGCCATGTCGACGCCAAGGGCTTCAAGACTTGCAAACAACGCGAAGAAGACAGCGACGCCGTCCACGGCGCCTAAGCCTTCCAGGCCATATCCATGACCACCCTGATGTTCCAGGAGATGAACATGAATGCGAATGAACTGACCGATGTACAAACCCTGCGCGAACGTGCCCGTCAGCATGTCGAGCAAGGTGCGGTGACCGAGGGTTACGATGCTGATCGCCAACAGATCCTGCGCCTGCTCAATGATTCACTGGCCACCGAACTGGTCTGCGTGCTGCGCTACAAGCGTCACTACTTCATGGCCAGCGGCATCAAGGCCAGCGTGGCTGCCGATGAATTCCTCGAGCATGCCAACCAGGAAGCCGAGCACGCCGACAAGCTTGCCGAACGGATCGTGCAGTTGGGTGGAGAGCCGGATTTCAACCCGGACAACCTGAGCAAGCGGTCCCATGCCCAATATGTGGCGGGCACTTCATTGAAAGAGATGGTGCTGGAAGACCTGGTGGCGGAGCGTATCGCCATCGATAGCTATCGCGAGATCATTCGGTACATCGGGGATAAAGATCCGACTACGCGGCGGATTTTTGAAGACATCCTCGCGCAGGAAGAAGAGCACGCGGACGATATGTCCGACCTGTTGCAAGGCTTGTGATTCTTGGGGGCGCTTTGCGCCCCTTTCGCGACACAAGGCCGCTCCCACGGGTATTCCACAAGTCTTTAGGGCTGTGAAATACCTGTGGGAGCGGCCTTGTGTCGCGATGGGCCGCGAAGCGGCCCCCTGCTATTTCCGCTCTTTCACCACCGCCGGCGCCTTGCCCGCCTTCATCTGCTGCAACAGCGGCGTGCACTGGTTGGGATCATCCCCGCTGCTAGGCGCAATCAGCGCCAGCAACCCCGCCGCCGGCCCGGCAACCACGCCCAATGCCACCATTCCCGCTCCGCGTAATGCCAGCGGCACCGCCTGCACCCCGGCACTGGGCTTGGCGAACGGCCCGCGCACATACAGCGGCGAGCGCAGCGAGAACAGCCGCAACCCTTTCGATTCGGGGGTAATTTTCAGGTCCAGCTGCTCCGTGGCGAAATTGGCCGTGCCGTTGATGTAGATGATCGCGTTCTCGGTATCGAAGATGAACAGGCGCGTGGTCGCCAGGCCATCCTTGATACCCACGTCAGCCGCTGCGCAGTTGATCTTCACATCCTCATCGCCAAACAGCTTGCCGACCACATAGTTGCCCACGTTCAACCCGGCAATCTCCATCAGGCTGCGGCTGATGGCACCATCGTTGATCAGCATGCGCAGGTCGCCATTGGCCGTGCCCAGCAAGGCGGCCACCGAGTTGCCCCGGCCAGTGATATCGGCATCGCCATTCAACTCACCGAAGCTGGTCTGCATCGGCGCAAAGGAGGGGAACAACTGCTTGAGCTTGAAGCCCCGCGCCGTCAGCCGGGCACGCCCCTGCAACGGTACGTTGCGGCCATCCAGGCGAATCCTGGAAGCCAGGTTGCCGCCAGCCACGCCAAAACGCAGGGGCTCCAGGCGCAGCAGGCCGTCCTCCAGGATCACGTGGGCCGACAGGTCGTTGAACGGCAGTTGCGCGCTGTGCACGATGCGCTTGCCAGCGAAGGTGACGTCGGCGTCCATCGCGCGCCAGCGCTCGGTGCGGAACTCTTCCACTGGCAGCACCTTGCCCTCCGGCTGCTTGCTGGCACCACCGCGGGCTTTCTGCTCGGCGTTGGAGTCGGCACCGATCAGCGGTGCCAGGTCCTTGAACAACAACTGGTTGGACACCAGGTTGCCGGACAGCTTGGGCCGTGGCTGGCTGGCAACGAAGGCCAGGTCGCCATGGATATCGCTGTCACCGATCTTGCCGTTGAAACCCTGGTAATTGAAGGTCGCACCCTGCGCCGCGTGGAGGTTGGCGCTGAGGTGGCCGTCGGTGGAATAGGCCGGGGTGTCGGGCAAGGTTACGCCGGTCAACGGGTAGAGGTTGCCCAGGCTGGCCCCGGACAGGCGCAGGCGCAGGTCGAGGGCGCCGAGGTTGCGCGGGTCGGTCAGGGTGCCGGCAAGCACCACATGGGTGTCGGCGATGCGCACGTCAGCCTGCAGCGGGAACGGCTGGCTGGCGTCCTGCAGGGCCAGCAGGCCGCCGATCTTGCCGGTACCGGACACCAACTGGCCTTTGTAGCGGCCCTGGGCCTTGAGCCCGAAGGCATAGTCCTGCGCGGCACCGACCTTCTCGGCGCTAGCCTTGCCGACGATGTCGCTGAACGGGACAGGCTTGCCCAGCGGGTCGATCTGCACCTTCATGCTGGTTTTCAGGGTTTGGTCATCGAAGCTGACATTGCCCTGGTCGAAGCCGATGGCGCCAATGTCCAGCTGCCATTTGGAAGGCTCTGCGTTTTCATCCTTGGGGCCGAAGTCGAAGGCCCAGTTGGCGCGGCCATCGGCCAGGCGGGTGAGGCTGGCTGTGGGCTTGGTCAGGTCGATGCGCGGGATGCTGATCTGCTGGAACAGCAGCGGCAGCGGCGCCAGGCGGAACGCCACGCGCTCCAGGCCGACCATCTTCGGTTCCTTGAGCCACTCGGGGTTGCCCAGGGTCAGGTCTTCGGCAATGAAGTGCGGCCAGGGCACCCAGGCACGCCAGCCCCCCTCTTCTGGTTCGGTGCGCCAGTCCACGGCAAGGTTGCCATTGATCGCGAAGGGCCGCTGCAGGGCCTCGGAGACTTTCTCGTTGAGCAGGGGCTTGACGCGGTTCCAGTCGAAGGTGGCAATCACCACCACCAGGATCGCCAGCAGGGTCAGCAGGCTGGTGAAGGTCCAGACGAGGATTCTGGCGGGACGCGTCATTGCGTGATTCTCCTTGCGGTATGGCACAGAACAGGTGCAGCGGTGGCACTCAATATCTCGGACTGATGAAAACCCGTGGGGTTTTATCGATGGCGCCATGATAGCGAAGTTTTTCCTGGCCTTTTGCTCAGCAAATCGTCGCGCCAGACCGTGCGTGTTACCTGCAAAAGCGCCATCAAATTGCCACCTAACGGCCTGTAAAGTGCTGTCTAGAGCAGTTTCAAATCTCTATCAATACGGTCGATTGTTACCATTACCCGTATGAACTTCTCTCTGGCGTTACGCGGCGTAGCATTGGCTCCGTACCCACTTTCCAGCCCCCGAGAGGAGCACCGAAATCATGAAACGCCATCTGCTGACCCTGACCCTGTCCATCCTGGCTGCCAACGCTTTTGCCCTGCCAGCCGACGAGCAACACCTGACCGCCGAATCGCGCTCCAGCGCTGCTGAAATCGCCCAGCCGCTGAAGACCGTTGCTGAAGGTGGTGCTGATCGCCTGATCGAACGTAGTGCCCGCGTTGCCGAAGGTGGCTCCGATCGCCTGATCGAACGTACTGGCCGCGTCGCCGAGGGTGGTTCCGATCGCCTGATCGAACGTACTGGCCGCGTTGCCGAGGGTGGTTCCGATCGCCTGATCGAACGTACTGGCCGCGTCGCCGAGGGTGGTTCCGATCGCCTGATCGAACGTTCTGGCCGCGT
>NZ_JALLKV010000019.1:0-78781 GCF_023093815.1 Pseudomonas sp. PNPG3 | reverse complement strand
CTGGCCGCGTCGCCGAGGGTGGTTCCGATCGCCTGATCGAACGTTCTGGCCGCGTCGCCGAGGGTGGTTCCGATCGCCTGATCGAACGTTCTGGCCGCGTTGCCGAGGGTGGCTCCGATCGCCTGATCGAACGTACTGGCCGTGTTGCCGAGGGTGGTTCCGATCGCCTGGTTGAAATCAGCCGTGTGAGCTGATCGCCATGACCGAAAAGAACAACCTATGTCACAACGCCAGCTCCCCTCCAGGCCCGGTCCATTGACCGGGCTTTGTTTTTTTAACTAGAGTGCCCAGCCTTACCGCCATAGAAGCCCGCACCATGCTGCCGCGCGCCGAACAGAAGCTACAGACCCGCCAGGCCCTGCTCGATGCTGCCTGCCAGCTCATGGAGAGTGGCCGTGGTTTCGGCAGTATCAGCCTGCGCGAAGTGGCAAAGACGGCCGGCATCGTACCCACCGGTTTTTACCGGCATTTTTCCGACATGGACGCCTTGGGCCTGGCCCTGGTTGCCGAGGTCGACACCACCTTCCGCCAGACCATCCGCCTGGTGCGCCACAACGAATTCGAATTGGGCGGCATCACCGACGCCTCGGTGCGCATCTTCCTTGACGTGGTCGCCGCCCACCGTGCGCAGTTCCTGTTCCTCGCCCGTGAGCAGTACGGCGGTTCACAGGCCGTACGCCAGGCCATCGCCCGCCTGCGACAGGACATCAGCGACGACCTGGCCACCGACCTGGCGCGGATGAAGCGCTGGCAGCACCTGGACAGCGCCGCGCTGGCGGTGATGGCCGACCTGGTGGTGAAGACCGTGTTCGCCACCCTGCCCGAGCTTATCGACAGCCCCGAAGCGGGTTATCCACAGGCGTTGACGCCGCAGGAAAAGATCACCCAGCAGTTGCGCTTCATCTTCGTAGGGGCGCGGCATTGGCAGGGGCTTGGCAACCCGAGCTGATCGGTAGCCTGTACTGACCTCTTCGCGGGTGAACCCGCTCCCACAAGTACGGCACCGGACCTGAGGGAAGCGCAATACCTGTGGGAGCGGGTTCACCCGCGAAGAGGCCGGCACAGGCTACCCACAACCCAGTTCTGCTACCATGGCGCCCTGCCCGACAGCGACGAGCGCCGAAATGTCCGACCCCCGCCCCACCCTGCCCGAACTGGCCCGCTTCAACCAGCACTTCGCCGAACGCATCGTGCCGTTGTGGCAAGGCCCGGGCTGGAACGCCGACATGGCCCTGCCCTACGAGGCACTGGACGCGCAGCACCAGCCATTGCCGGTGCAGCGCTACCGGGCCATGGCCTGCGCAAGGCAGCTTTACCTGTTCAGCAGCCGCATCGGGCAACCGGGCGCAGCCGAGCGTGCGGCCGCCTTGTTCCGCTCGCTGCAGAAGCACTTCCACGACGCCGAACACGGCGGCTGGTTCTACAGCATCGACGCCCAGGGCAAACCGCTGGACCGGCGCAAGGACCTCTACACCCACGCGTTCATCGTCTTCGCCTGTGCGCACTACTGGGGCAAGGTGCGTGAAAACCTGGTGGAGTCCACGCTGAACGCCGCGCTGGACATCATCGACCAGCAGTTCGCCCGCGACGACGGCCTGTACGAAGCCAGCCTCGCTGAAGACTGGGCAGACCTTGGCAGCGGCCCGCTGCAAAACCCGCAGATGCACCTGGCCGAAGCCTTCCTGCAGGTGCTGGCGGTGCGTGACGACAAGCATGCCCGGCAGTCGTTGCTGCACCTGTGCGACGCGCTGCAGGAACACTTCATCGACCCCGCCCACGGCCTGATGCTGGAAAAGCCACGCGGCACTGTGGATAACTGGTTCGAGCCGGGGCACCAGTTCGAGTGGTTCTACCTCCTGCATACCTCGTCACTGCTGCGAGATACGCCGCTGCATGCGTCCATCGACCGGGCTTTCGGCTACGCCGAGCAATACGGGGTGAAGGATGCCGCTGTGCTGGCGATGCTGGATGTGGATGGCCAGGTGCTCGACGCCACCCAGCGGATCTGGGCGCAGGCGGAGTACCTGCGGGCGCTGGTGTTGCGGACAGGGGGCGAGAGCAAGCTTGCCGGGCAGTTGCAGGCTCTGGAAACGCGGTTCCTGCGTGAGGCGGGCTGGTATGAGTGCCGGGATGGGCAAGGCAGTGTCAGCCGGCATGATATGCCTTCGACTACGCCCTACCACTTGGCGACTTGCCTGGAAGGGTTGCAGCGCCTGGGCTGACGCATTCGCGGGTGAACCCGCTCCCACAGGGATAGCGCCTGCTCTGAAACCGGTGCAGTACCTGTGGGAGCGGGTTTACCCGCGAAGAGGCCCTCGGATCAGCCTTTGACCGACCGGTCGATCGAGAACCCTGCCCAGTCCTGGCTCACCGGCATCAGCTCGAGGCTGTTGATATTGATATGCGCCGGCTGGTTGAGGATCCAGAAGATGGTCTCGGCGATGTCCTGCGGCTGGATCGGCTCGGCACCGGCGTAGGTGGCGTCGTATTTGGCCTGGTCACCGCCAAAGCGCACCAGCGAGAACTCGCTCTCGCACAGGCCCGGCTCGATATTGCTGACGCGCACGCCCGTGCCCCGCAGGTCGCAGCGCAGGCTCAACGAGAACTGGCCGACGAAGGCCTTGGTGCCGCCATACACGTTGCTGCCTGGGTACGGGTAGTTGCCCGCCACGGAACCTACGTTAAGGATCGACGCCCCACGGCCATGGGCGATCAGCCGTGGCAGCAGCAGGCGAGTGGTGTACATCAGGCCCTTGATGTTGGTATCGACCATGGTTTCCCAGTCGTCCAGGCTGCAGTTCTGCGCCGCGTCCACCCCTAGCGCCAGGCCTGCGTTGTTGACCAGGCCGCGCAACTTGTCGAAGCCGGCCGGCAAGTTGGCGATGGCCTGCTCCATGGCCTTGCGGTCACGCACGTCGAGCACCAGGCCGTGTACTTCGGTCTTGGCCGACAATTCGGCGCACAGGGCGTCCAGGCGCTCCTTGCGGCGGCCAGTGAGCACCAGCTTCCAACCAGCTTCGGCAAAACGGCGGGCAGTGGCCTCACCGAAACCGGAAGTCGCGCCAGTGATGAATACGGTGGACGTCATGCTCTGTTCCTCACGGTGGATTGTCATCGGCAGTCTTGCAGCATGCCCGCGCCGCGTGCTTGCAGCAACCCGCCCGGGATACTGTTCATTTTTTGATCATATGTGGCAAACCCTTACAGCAGACGGCTCGGCACCAGCTATGCGCACGTTATCCACAAGGCTTTCCCCACGGATTGGGGGCAACTTGTCCACGGTACGGAACCCTTTCAGCGACTTATGGTCGGTGGATATCTTTTCGGTGATGGCGCAAGGCTTTCAAGCATGCCGTCTGTAGCGGTCTGTCCAAGGCTTTTTCACAGGGTTATCCACAGGCTTTTCGCAACGCCTGGAATGAATGCAGGGCTTTGAAAAACCTTGGAAAATAATCCACAAGGTGCAATTGATCAAAAAATGATCATGACTATGCAGGGCTTGGTATCAAAGGGCTTGAGCGAGATGCCACCATGTTTTCCACAGGCGGTTCCACATTAACCGTGGAAAAAATGATCCTGTGGAAACAAGGGTTTGTGGTGGGGTTGTGGAGTAATTGGGGAGAGGTGTTTGAAAGGTTGTCCACATTGGCTTCGGGGGCCGCTTTGCGGCCCCCGAAAGCAACTCAATGCCCGCCGAGATAGGCGTTGCGCACTTCTTCGTTGACCAACAGCTCCTGACCCGTCCCGCTCATGCGAATCTGCCCGTTGACCATCACATAAGCCCGGTCCGACAGTTTCAGCGCATGGTTGGCGTTCTGCTCAACCAGGAAGATGGTCATGCCGGTCTTGGCCAGCTCACGCAGGGTCGAGAAGATCTGTTTGACCACGATCGGCGCCAGCCCCAGCGATGGCTCGTCCAGCAGCAACAACTTTGGCCGGCTCATCAGCGCGCGGGCAATTGCCAGCATCTGCTGCTCGCCACCAGACATGGTCATGGCCCTCTGGTTACGCCGCTCTTTCAAGCGCGGGAACAGCTCGTACATGCGCTGCATGTCTTCGTCGGCATGCTTGTCACCGATGGGGATGGTACCCATCATCAGGTTCTCCTCGACCGTCATGTCGGGGAACACCCGGCGCCCTTCCGGCGACTGGGCGATGCCGTTGGAGGCAATGTAATGCGACGACTTGCGAGTGATGTCGGTGCCGCGGTACACGATATGCCCCGACGCCGCCCGCGGCTGGCCGAAGATCGACATCAGCAGGGTCGACTTGCCAGCGCCGTTGGCGCCGATCAGGCTGACCGTCTCACCTTCATTGATGTGCATCGAGACTTTCTTCAGCGCCTGGATAGGGCCGTAGAACACGTCCAGGTCCTTCAATTCCAGAATGGGTGCACTCATACCAGTTCCTCTTCATCTGCACCCAGGTAGGCGGCGATCACCGTCGGGTTGTGGCGGATATCCTGCGGCGCGCCTTCGGCAATCACGTTGCCGTGGTCGAGCACCACGATATGATCGGAAATGCTCATGACCATGCCCATATCGTGTTCGATCAGCACCACGGTAATGTCGTGCTCGTCGCGCAGCACGCGGATCATGCGGCTGAGGGCCTCGGTTTCCTGTGGGTTCAGGCCAGCCGCCGGTTCGTCCAGGCAGATGATCTTTGGCCGCGTGCACATGGCCCGGGCGATTTCCAGGCGGCGCTGCTGGCCGTACGACAACTCGCCAGCCAGGCGGTTGGCGCAATCGACCAGGTCGACCACTTCCAGCCAGTAGAACGCGTGGTCCAGCGCGTCGCTCTCGGCCTTGCGGTAGGCCTTGGTGTTGAGTACCCCGGCCAGCAGGTTGCGGTTGACCCACATGTGCTGCGCCACCAGCAGGTTCTCCACCACCGACATTTCCTTGAACAGGCGAATGTTCTGGAAGGTGCGTGCCAGGCCGGCGCGGTTGACCAGGTGGGTACCGCCGAACATCTTGTAGTACATGCGGTTGGCGAAGCGCGCCGGGGAGACGAAGTCTGCCGCCTGGAAGCGCTCGCCGAGCAGCTGGATGACGTTGGTGTGGCTACCGCGCACGTTCAGCTCGATGCGCCCGCCACTGGCCTTGTAGAACCCGGTCAGGCAGTTGAACACGGTGGTCTTGCCCGCACCGTTGGGGCCGATCAAAGCGAAGATCTGGTTGCGCCGGACCTTCAGGCTGACATCGCTGAGCGCCTTGATGCCGCCAAACTGCATCATCAGGTTGTCGACCGAGAGAATGATATCGTCGCTCATGGCGCCACTCCTTTACGCGGGGTCACACCGGTACGGCTGATGCGGATCAGCCCACGCGGTCGCCAGATCATCATCAGCACCATCAACACACCGAACAGCAGCACGCGGTATTCGGAGAAGCTGCGCAGCAGCTCGGGTGCCACGGTCAGCACGAAGGCGGCGATCACCACGCCTACGGTCGAGCCCATACCACCGAGCACGACGATGGCGAGGATCAGCGCCGACTCGAAGAAGGTGAACGACGACGGGTTGACGAAGCCCTGATAGGTGGCAAAGAACACCCCGGCCAAGCCGGCGGTGGAGGCACCCAGGGTAAACGCCGAGAGCTTGACCAGTACGTGGTTCAGGCCCATCGAGCGGCAGGCGATCTCGTCTTCGCGTAGCGCTTCCCAAGCACGGCCGACCGGCATGCGGGTCAGGCGATGCTTGATGTAGAGCACTGCAAGCACGACGATGAACAGCACCGCGTAGATGAACACAAACTTGAGGTTGGCGTTGTAATCGAAGCCGAAGAACTCGTGGATCGGTACCCCACCGTCCTTGGCCCTACGGCCGAACTCCAGGCCGAAGAAGGTCGGCGCCGGTGCCGGCATGCCGTTGGGGCCGCCGGTGAACGACAACCAGTTGTTCAGCACCAGGCGGATAATCTCGCCGAAGCCCAGGGTCACGATCGCCAGGTAGTCGCCGTGCATCCGCAACACCGGGAAACCGAGTATGCACCCCGCCAGCGCCGCAGCTATGGCCGCCAGTGGCAGCACGCTCCAGAAGCCCAGGCCAAGGTACTGGTAACCCAGCGCCAGGCCGTACGCGCCGATGGCATAAAACGCCACGTAGCCCAGGTCGAGAAGGCCGGCCAGGCCGACCACGATGTTCAGCCCCAGGCCCAGCAGCACGTAGATCAGGCCGAGGATGACGACGGTCAGCAGGTACTTGTTGGCGAAAATCGGGAAGACGATGGCGATCACCACCAGCGCCGGGATGATATAGCGCAGCCGCGATACGTAGTTCGGCGCGCGCACATGCACGCCCGAGCCACCGCTTTCGAAGCCCTGGAGCATGCGCGAGCCGGCGGCTGTCTGCAGGTACAGGCTGAGCAGGAAGCGGCCCAGCATCACCCCGCCAACCAGCCAGGCCACACGCCGCGGCTCGGCGTTGAAGGTGTAGCCGTCGAGCACCACGCCAACGACAGGGCCGAACACGATGAGTGCCAGCAGGCCGGCGACGATGGTCTCCAGCAGGCTGCGTTTGATATCGAAACTTTTGCTTTCAGGAACAGAGGCAGTTTTGGCAATGGACATGTTCACACCTTAGCCACGAGCGGGCGACCCAGCAGGCCTTGTGGGCGGAAGATAAGGATCATCACCAGCAGCGAGAAGCTGAACACGTCCTTGTAGTCGGAGTTGATCAGGCCAGAGAACAGCGACTCGGAAATGCCCAGGATGATCCCGCCGAGCATGGCGCCAGGCAGCGAGCCGATACCGCCGAGCACCGCGGCGGTAAACGCCTTGATGCCGATGATGAAGCCGGCGTAGAAGTCGAAGGTGCCGTAGTTCATGGTGATCAGCACGCCGGCCAGGGCAGCCATAACCGCACCGATGACGAACACGTAGGAAATCACCCGGTCGGTGTTGATGCCCAGGATCGAGGCCATCTTGCGGTCTTGCTGGGTGGCACGGCACATGCGGCCGAGCTTGGTGTACTTGATCACATAGGTGAGCAGGCCCATGCCAACGAAGGCTGCCACCAGGATGAAGATCTTGGTGTAGGTAAGTTGCACGAAGCCGGTGCCCACTTCGACACGCCAGGCGCCTTCCAGCAGGGTTGGCACGCCTTGCTGGCGGGCGCCCTGGCTGATCTGCGCGTAGTTCTGCAGGATCAGCGAGATGCCGATGGCACTGATCAGTGGTGCCAGGCGGGTGGAGTTGCGCAGGGGTTTGTAGGCGATGCGTTCGATGGTGAAGCCGTACACGCCGGTGACGACGATGGTGAACAACAGGGTGCCCAGCATCAACAGGGGGAACGACTCGATACCGAAATAAGCCAGCAATGCCAGGCTGATCGCCGCGAGGTACGCGGAAATCATGTACACCTCGCCGTGCGCGAAGTTGATCATGCCGATGATGCCATAGACCATTGTGTAGCCGATGGCGATCAGGCCATAGACCGACCCGAGGGTCAGGCCGTTGACCAGTTGCTGCAGGAAAATACCATCCATAACGCAATCTCACCTGATTGAGATTGCACGAGCGCCGACCACGGCGGGCCTGGAACAGGCGGCCCTCGCAGCGCAGTACTGTGCAGATCTACGGATAAAGACAGGTACCGCGGGGCTTTGGCCCGGGGGCTGACGCGCCCGGGCCGTGGGCCGTTGTTATTTTTGTTTTTCCAGCTGGTGGTACTTGCCTTGGGCATCCCACTGGTAGACCACGTAGTCGGACACGGTCAGGTCACCCTTCGAGTCCCACTTTTTCTCGCCCATGACGGTCTTCACCGGGTTGGCCTTGAGCCACTTGGCAGCGTCTTCGCCCTTGTTCGACTTGGCGCCGTTGAACGCGGCAGCCAGGGCCTGCAGCGAGGCGTAGGCGTACAGGGTGTAGCCTTCAGGTTCGGTACCGGCCTTGCGGAACTCCTCCACCACCGCCTTGCTGTCCGGCAGCAGGCGCGGGTCGGCGCCGAAGGTCATGTACACGCCATCGACGTATTGCGCGCCGCCAGCGGTGGACACCAGTTCGTCGGTGACGATGCCGTCATCGGACATGAACTTGACGTCCTTCAGGCCCTGCTCGCGCAGCTGGCGTACCAGCGGGCCGGCTTCCGGGTGCAGGCCGCCGAAGTAGACAACGTCGGCACCGGTGGAACGGATCTTGGTGACCACGGCACTGAAGTCCTTCTCGCCGCGGGTCAGGCCTTCGTACAGCACCGGCTTGACGCCGCGTTTTTCCAGCTGTGCCTTGGTCGCGTCGGCCAGGCCTTGGCCGTAGGTGTCCTTGTCGTGCAGCACCGCGACTTTCTTGCCCTTGAGTACGTCGACGATGTAGTCGCCGGCGACGATGCCCTGCTGGTCGTCACGACCGCACATGCGGAACATGGCGCCCAGGCCGCGCTCGGTGACCTGTGGGTTGGTGGAGCCCGGGGTGATGGCGATGACGCCAGCCTCGTCATACACCTCGGAGGCCGGGATGGTGTTGGAGGAACAGAAGTGGCCGACCACGCCGATCACCTTGTCCTGGTCGACCAGGCGGTTGGCCACAGCCACGGCCTGTTTCGGCTCGCAGGCGTCATCGCCCTTGACCAGTACGATTTTCTCGCCATTCACGCCACCGGCGGCGTTGATCTTGTCGGCCGCTGCCTGCGCACCTTTCATGTACTGCTCGCCAAACGCTGCGTTAGCCCCAGTCATCGGGCCCGCTACACCGATCTTGACGTCGGCCTGAACATACGAAGAAACACCCAGTGCCGTAGCTACGGCCAGAGCCAGGAAACCTTTCTTGTAAAACGTCTGCGACATGAGGTGGTGCTCCTAGAGTTTTTTTGGTTGGCACTACAACTTCTCAGCCCTGTGCTCAGAGCAAGGGCCGTGCCATAGGTTTTGTCTTCCGGCAAAACACACTGCGCAGGTTGCCTGCAGGCGACCGACGGCCTTTTCTTTATTGAGCGTGCAACCGTCTGCCACGCGGCAGGCGCCACCACACGTACAGACAAGGAGCAACCGTCGAGTGCCATCATTGCAACCCTGGCAAGTGTTTACGTGCAACCGCCCTGTAACAGCGGACGTCACCGAACTGCACACAGCTGGTGCGCGACTGCTACAGGCGGCACCGTTTCAAGGCTAGCTGGTGCGCGAAAAAACACCTCTGTTTTGGCAGATACGCGGCCCTGTGGGAGCGGGTTCACCCGCGAAGAGGCCAGCCCAGACACAACAAGGCCGAAAAGGCTGGCACAATGTCCGCCATTCGCCGCTTCCGGAGCCCCATTGATGAGCGAGAGCGCATTCGCCGAGCGCATCGTGCACAACCTGCTCGACACCGACTTCTACAAACTCACCATGATGCAGGGCGTGCTGCACAACTACCCGGACGCCGACGTCGAATGGGAATTCCGCTGCCGCAACGGCGAGGACCTGCGCCCCTACCTCGGCGAGATCCGCAACCAGCTCGAACTGCTCAGCGACCTCACCCTGGATGACGGCCAGCTGGCCTTTCTCGAACGCATCAGCTTTCTCAAGCCAGATTTCCTGCGCTTTCTGCGCCTGTTCCGCTTCAACCTGCGCTACGTACGCCTGGGGATAGAAAACGACCAGCTGTTCCTGCGCCTGAAAGGCCCGTGGCTGCATGTGATCCTGTTCGAAGTGCCGCTGCTGGCGATCATCAGCGAAGTGCGCAACCGCCATCTGCACCCGCGCATGCGCCTGGCCGAGGCCCGCGACCAGCTATACCGCAAGTTCGACTGGCTGCGCGCGCATGCCAACGAAGAGGAACTGGCCGAACTGCAAGTGGCCGACTTCGGCACCCGCCGGCGTTTTTCCAGCCGTGTGCAGGAAGAAGTGGTGCGCGTGCTGCGCGACGATTTCCCGGGCCGCTTCGTCGGTACCAGCAACGTCGACCTGGCATGGAAACTGGATATCAAGCCGCTGGGTACCATGGCTCATGAATGGATCATGGCCCACCAGCAACTCGGCCCGCGACTGATCGACAGCCAGATCGCCGCGCTGGACTGCTGGGTGCGCGAGTACCGCGGCCTGCTCGGTATCGCCCTGACCGACTGCATCACCATGGATGCCTTCCTCGGCGATTTCGACCTGTACTTCGCCAAGCTGTTCGACGGCCTGCGCCACGACTCGGGCGAACCGGTGGCATGGGCGGAAAAAGCCATTGCCCATTACCAGAAACTGGGTATCGACCCGATGACCAAGACCCTGGTGTTTTCCGACGGTCTCAACCTGACCCGCTCGCTGGAAATCTTCCGAGCCCTGCGCGGTCGCATCAACGTCAGCTTTGGCATCGGCACCAACCTGACTTGCGACATCCCGGGTGTGGCCCCGATGAGCATCGTGCTTAAAATGACCGACTGCAACGGCGCGCCGGTAGCGAAGATTTCGGACGAAGCCGCCAAGACCCAATGCCGCGACGAGAACTTCGTCGCCTATATGCGCCATGTATTCAAAGTCCCCAGCAAGGAGTAACCCATGCAAGCGGTTCAGCAAGAGATTGCCCAGGCGCTGAAGGTACAGCCGCCGTTCGCCGACGCCGCCGCGCTCGAGGCCGAAGTGGCCCGGCGCGTGGCGTTCATCAAGGATTGCCTGGCCAACGCCCGGCTCAAGACCCTGGTGCTGGGCATCAGCGGCGGCGTCGACTCGCTGACCGCCGCCCTGCTCGCCCAACGCGCCATCAACGAGCTGCGCGCCGAAACCGGCGACAAGGCCTACACCTTCATCGCCGTGCGCCTGCCTTACCAGGTCCAGCATGACGAGCATGACGCCCAGGCGTGCCTGGAAGTGATCAAGGCCGACGAAGTGCACACCGTAGATATCGCCCCGGCAGTACGGGCGCTTGCGGCTGAAGTGGTGGAGTTGAAGAACGGCTCGCCGACGCTGGTGGACTTCGTGGTCGGCAACGTCAAGGCGCGTACCCGCATGGTCGCCCAGTACACCATCGCCGGTGCCCGCGCGGGCCTGGTGATCGGTACCGACCACGCCGCCGAGGCGGTGATGGGCTTCTTTACCAAGTTCGGTGATGGTGCCTGCGATCTGGCGCCGCTGAGCGGGCTGGTGAAGAACCAGGTGCGGGCGATTGCGCGCAGCTTCGGTGCGCCGGAGTCACTGGTGGAGAAGGTGCCGACTGCGGACCTGGAAGACCTGGCACCGGGCAAGCCGGACGAAGCCTCCCATGGCGTGACCTACCAGCAGATCGATGCCTTCCTGCATGGGCAGCCGGTTGACCAGGAAGCGTTCGATATCATCGTCGCTACCTACCGCAAGACCCAGCACAAGCGCGAACTGCCGTTCGCCCCTTGATCAGGCTGTAGAAAGACCTGTGGGAGCGGGTTCATCGGGGCGCCGAACCGCCGCGAATATGTCGGTGGGCTCACCATTGCATTCGCGGCGGTTCGGCGTCCCGATGAACCCGCTCCCACAGGGTTCACCGTCAGCTTTTGATTACTTGACGACGACCTTGCCCTTCATCATCGAGATGTGGCCCGGGAAGGTGCAGAAGAAGCTGTAGTCGCCACCGGCTTCCAGCTTGGTAGCATCGAACTTCACCTCGGTCTCCTTCTCAGGAGCACCAATCATCTTGGTGTGGGCGATGATCGCGGCGTTGTCAGCCTTGATGTAGTCCTTTTCCAGACCCTGGCTCATGCCTTCGGTGGCAATGCCCTGCATGTCGACAGTCTTGCTGATCACCAGGTTGTGGCCCATGACGTTCTTCGGCAGGTTGCCGGAGTGGGTCAGTTTGACGGTGAATTCCTTGCAGCTCTTGTCGACGGTGATTTCCTTGGTGTTGTAGGACATCTGGTCGGTGGAGTCGACAGTCACCGAGCACTCGGCTGCGAAGACAGAAGCGCTGGCGAGGGTCAGCAGGGATACCGCTACAGCTTTCGCAAACATCATGAATCTCCTTGGCAGGGTTTTATCAATTGCGAGACTGCCTGAAACCGTTCAGCCCCTTGCTGATATGGGTCAAGGGGCTGTCAAGAGGCCAGCCAGTAGAATTGTTCAATGGATTGTATACAACCAATTCAAGGGCACATCATGCCCTTTTATTGGACGATGGGACAACCTCTCATTTAGGAGCAATACGAAATGACCCTTGGTAGCCTGATGAACAGCCTGCTGGCGGCCTACGCCCATGGAGCGACCGGCGCCATCTGCGAATTCTCCCGACCGGAGTGAAACCAGCCTTGGAACTGTAGGACATGGGCCTTACCCTGTCAGCCTGAGTGACCGGAGATGAGCAATGCCCGTACGTTCCGTTTGTGTGTTCTGCGGCGCCAGCATTGGTGCCAACCCCGCTTACCGTGAAGCGGCCATCGCGCTGGGCCAGGCGATAGCCCGTCGCGGCCTGACCCTGGTCTATGGCGGCGGCGCAGTTGGCCTGATGGGCACCGTCGCTGACGCGGCCATGGCGGCCGGTGGCGAAGTGATCGGAATCATCCCCGAGAGCCTGATGAATGCCGAAATCGGCCACAAGGGCCTCAGCCGCCTGGAAGTGGTCGACGGCATGCACGCGCGCAAGGCACGCATGGCCGAACTGAGCGACGCCTTTATCGCCCTGCCCGGTGGGCTGGGTACGCTGGAGGAGTTGTTCGAGGTATGGACCTGGGGGCAATTGGGCTATCACGCCAAGCCGCTGGGGCTGCTGGATGTGAACGGTTTCTACGAGAAGCTGGGCGGGTTCCTCGACCATATCGTCGAAGAAGGCTTCGTGCGGCCGCAGCATCGGGCGATGTTGCTGCTGGGGCAGCAGCCCGATGAGCTGCTGGACGGGATGGACAGCTTTGTTGCGCCTGTGGCGCCGAAGTGGGTCGACAAGAAGCCTGACTGATTTCCAGATTTCGGGGCTGCTTTGCAGCCCTTTCGCGACACAAGGCCGCTCCCACAACAGCACTTCGTACGCCGATCGATGTGGGAGCGGCCTTGTGTCGCGAAAGGACCGCAAAGCGGTCCCGATATGGATCAGTTAGCGCGGAATGACCGGCTGGCGCGGCTTCTTGTTGCCTTTGCCACCCTTGGCCGCTTCCTTGCGCTCCTTGGCCGCCTGCTGGTTACGCGCAAACGCTTCGGCCTTGGCTTTTTCACGCTTGTCCCACGGTTTGCTGCCATCACTGCCACGCGGCGGCAGGCCGGTGTGCTGGGTAAGGACCTTCTGCTCCTTGCCCACCTTGTGGCTACCCGCCGGGGTCGAGTTCTTGCGGCGAGCACTCTGGTAGGTATCGGTCTGCGGCTGGTGCAGCGGGATCAGCTGGTGCTTGCCCGGCCCGATCAGGTCGGCACGGCCCATGCGCTGCAGCGCCTCACGCAGCATCGGCCAGCCCTTCGGATCGTGGTAACGCAAGAACGCCTTGTGCAGACGACGCTGCTCCTCGCTCTTGACGATCTCCACACCTTCGCTCTTGTAGGTCACCTTGCGCAGCGGGTTCTTGCCCGAGTGGTACATGGCCGTGGCCGAAGCCATCGGCGACGGGTAAAACGCCTGCACCTGGTCGGCACGGAAGCCGTTGCCCTTCAGCCACAGGGCCAGGTTCATCATGTCTTCGTCGGTGGTGCCCGGGTGCGCGGCGATGAAGTACGGGATCAGATACTGCTCCTTGCCCGCCTCTTTCGAGAACTTCTCGAACATGCGCTTGAAGCGGTCATAGGTGCCGATGCCCGGCTTCATCATCTTGTCCAACGGGCCACGCTCGGTGTGCTCCGGGGCAATCTTCAGGTAACCGCCGACATGGTGGGTGACCAGCTCCTTGACGTACTCCGGCGACTCCACCGCCAGGTCATAACGCAGGCCAGAGGCAATCAGGATCTTCTTCACACCCGGCAGGGCACGAGCCTTGCGGTACAGCTCGATCAGCGAGCTGTGGTCGGTGTTGAGGTTTTCGCAGATGCCCGGGAATACGCACGACGGCTTGCGGCAGTGCTTCTCGATGTCATGGCTCTTGCAGGCGATGCGGTACATGTTGGCAGTCGGGCCGCCAAGGTCGGAGACCACGCCGGTGAAGCCCGGCACCTTGTCACGCATCTCTTCGATTTCGTGCAGGATCGACTCGTGCGAGCGGTTCTGGATGATGCGGCCTTCGTGCTCGGTGATCGAGCAGAAGGTGCAGCCACCGAAGCAGCCACGCATGATGTTCACCGAGAAGCGGATCATCTCGTAGGCCGGGATGCGCTCCTTGCCGTAGGCCGGGTGCGGCACACGGGCATAGGGCATGCCGAACACGTAGTCCATTTCCTCGGTGCTCATGGGGATGGGTGGCGGGTTGAACCACACATCCACTTCGCCATGCTTCTGCACCAGGGCGCGGGCGTTGCCCGGGTTGGTCTCCAGGTGCAGCACCCGGTTGGCATGGGCATAGAGTACCGGGTCGTTACGCACCTTCTCGAACGACGGCAGGCGGATCACCGACTTTTCCCGGGTCATGCTCGGGCTGTCGAGAATCTGCACGACCTTGGCTTCGTTCGGGTCCTCCTGGTCGCCCTTGGCCTGCTCGATGGCACAGGCCTGGGTGTCCTGGGTATTCACGTACGGGTTGATGATCTTGTCGACGCGACCCGGGCGGTCGATGCGGGTCGAATCGATCTCGTACCAGCCCTGAGGCGTGTCACGACGCACGAAAGCAGTGCCGCGCACATCGGTGATGGTCTCGATCTTCTCGCCGTTGGACAGGCGCTGGGCCACCTCGACCACCGCGCGCTCGGCGTTGCCGAACAGCAGGATGTCGGCGCTGGCGTCGATCAGGATCGAGTGACGGACCTTGTCCTGCCAGTAGTCGTAGTGGGCGATGCGGCGCAGCGAAGCCTCGATGCCGCCCAGTACGATCGGCACGTGCTTGTAGGCTTCCTTGCAACGCTGGCTGTACACCAGGCTGGCACGGTCCGGACGCTTGCCGGCCAGGCCACCAGGGGTGTAGGCGTCGTCAGAACGGATCTTCTTGTCCGCGGTGTAGCGGTTGATCATCGAGTCCATGTTGCCCGCGGCCACACCGAAGAACAGGTTCGGCTCGCCGAGCTTCATGAAGTCGTCTTTCGACTGCCAGTTCGGCTGGGCGATGATGCCTACGCGGAAGCCCTGTGCCTCCAGCAGGCGGCCGATGATGGCCATGCCGAACGACGGGTGGTCGACGTAGGCATCACCGGTCACGATGATGATGTCGCAGGAATCCCAGCCGAGCAGATCCATCTCCTCCCTGCTCATCGGCAGGAAAGGTGCTGGCCCGAAGCATTCGGCCCAGTACTTGGGATAGTCGTAGAGTGGTTTGGCTGCTTGCATGTCAGTGACCGGTTCTGGTGTGCAGGGAAATCGCGGGCGCGGAGGATAGCACAAATTTTGACCAAATCCGACGATGGTTGTCGGATTCATGGCTTGCCGGCGATGAGGCCGGTGGCTTATTCGTCGTCGTCGAAGTTGTACATGCCCGGTGCAAGGTTCTCGAAGCGGGTGTACTTGCCGATGAACGCCAGGCGCACGAAGCCGATCGGGCCGTTACGCTGTTTACCGATGATGATTTCCGCCACGCCCTTGTGCTCAGTCTCGGGGTGGTACACCTCGTCGCGGTACACGAACATGATCACGTCGGCGTCCTGCTCGATCGCACCGGATTCACGCAAGTCGGAGTTCACCGGGCGTTTGTTCGGGCGCTGTTCCAGAGAGCGGTTCAGCTGCGACAGGGCGATGACCGGGCAGTTGAATTCCTTGGCCAGGGCCTTGAGCGAGCGGGAGATCTCGGAAATTTCGTTGGTCCGGTTGTCGCCGGCCGAACCCGGGATCTGCATCAGCTGCAGGTAGTCGACCATGATCATGGCGATTTCGCCGTGCTCACGAGCCAGGCGGCGGGTACGGGCGCGCATTTCCGAGGGGCTGATGCCGGCGGTATCGTCGATGAACAGCTTGCGGTCGTTGAGCAGGTTCACCGCCGAGGTCAGGCGCGGCCAGTCGTCGTCGTCCAGCTGGCCGGAACGCACCTTGGTCTGGTCGATACGGCCCAGGGACGAGAGCATACGCATGATCAGCGATTCACCTGGCATCTCGAGGGAGAACACCAGTACCGCCTTGTCGGTACGCAGTACGGCGTTTTCCACCAGGTTCATGGCGAAAGTGGTCTTACCCATCGACGGTCGGCCGGCGACGATGATCAGGTCGGCTGGCTGCAGGCCGCTGGTCTTCTCGTCGAGGTCGGTGAAGCCGGTGGATACGCCGGTGATGTCACTGTCGGAGTTGAACAGCGTGTCGATGCGGTCGATGGCCATGGTCAACAGTTCGTTGACCCCCACCGGGCCGCCGGTTTTCGGGCGGGCCTCGGCGATCTGGAAGATCTGCCGCTCGGCGTCGTCGAGAATCTCTTCGGCGTTGCGCCCTTGCGGGTTGAACGCGTTGTCGGCGATATCGGTACTGATGCTGATCAGCTGGCGCAGGGTGGCGCGCTCGCGAATGATCGCGGCATAGGCCTTGATGTTGGCTACCGACGGGGTGTTCTTGGCCAGCTCGGCCAGGTAAGCCAACCCACCGACTTGCGAAGAAAGGCCTTCCTTGTCCAACTGCTCGTGCAGGGTCACCACGTCGAATGGCTGGTTGGCGTCGGCCAACTTGTGCACGGCACGGAAGATCAGGCGGTGGTCATGCCGGTAGAAGTCGCCATCCGATACCTGGTCCAGCACCCGCTCCCAGGCGTTGTTGTCCAGCATCAGGCCACCGAGCACGGCCTGTTCGGCCTCGATGGAATGCGGCGGCACCTTCAGGGCTGCGGTTTGCAGGTCAAGCTGTTCGGAAGTGGTGATCTCGTTCATGGCCACGAAAGAATTCTGGAGGATGAAAAAGACAAAGGGCACGGCCTGTCGAAAACAGGACCGTGCCCGATGTTAACCGCCTGCCCCACAAGGAGCCAGACAGTCAGCGCAGCTTAGGCAGCTACGACGACCACGCGTACGGTGGCTTCAACGTCGCTGTGCAGGTGCACGGCTACGTCGTATTCGCCAACCTGACGGATGGTGCCGTTCGGCAGACGAACTTCAGCCTTGGCCACTTCAACGCCAGAGGCGGTCAGGGCGTCAGCGATGTCGTGGGTGCCGATCGAACCGAACAGCTTGCCTTCATCGCCAGCGGTGGCAGTGATGGTCACTTCCAGCTCGGCCAGTTGGGCAGCGCGGCTTTCAGCCGAAGCTTTCTTGTCAGCAGCTGCTTTTTCCAGCTCGGCGCGACGCTCTTCGAACGCAGCCAGGTTGGCGGCGTTGGCAACGGTGGCCTTGCCGAATGGCAGCAGGAAGTTACGGCCGTAACCAGCCTTAACTTTTACTTTGTCGCCCAGGTTGCCCAGGTTAGCGACTTTTTCCAGCAGGATCAGTTCCATTTGGTAAAACCTCTTAACTTTTAACCTTCACCGTTCGCGGAGTCATTCCCCTTGGGGGACTTGCGACCGCGAAAATCAATCAGGCTGTCGACAATGGCCAGAACCACCAGCAACGGATAAATCAGCTGCATGATCAGCGGCAGCGTCACGTACATGCCCACCAGCCAGAACCCGGCCAGTCGACCCTGTGCCACCAGCCCATGCATCAAGGCGATGCCGGCCAGTACCAGTACCAGGCTCGAGGCCGATGCCAGGACGATGAACTGCGGCCCGATGAACGGGGCCACCACCATCACTGCCACCAAGACCGCCATGGTCTGTTTCGGCAACTTCAGGGCGCGAAACTCGCGACCGAAGCCTCCAGGGTTGTACAACGCTGCCTGCCAGTAGCGCGCCAGCACCAGGGCCAGCACACTGAACAATTGCACCGTCACTGCTGTGGAAGCGACCAGCACAGGGCGGATCAGCTCACCGGAGAGCACCGGCTGCCCCTCGATTTTCGGCATGGCTTCGGCAAAGGCCTTGGCCAGTACATCGAAGGTTTGCGCCAGCGCCAGATCGAGCACGAGGCTGAAAGCCACGGCGAACACGGCACTGACCAGCAACACCCGGCTCCAGGGATGCTCGGCGCGCAATAGCGCAGCCAAGCCCAGGGCACCCGCGATCACCAGAAAGGTGATGGGATCGCCCATGACCCACACGGCCAGCCCGGCCAGCAGGCCGCCGGCGATGACCGTTGTAGCATCCTTGAACCCACGCCGCAGCAGCACAAGGCTGCCGGCAGCGGCACTCAACCAGAACAGCAGCGGCAGTACCGCGCTGATGACCACCACCAGGGTGGCCTGCACACGACCGCGCATGATGAAACTTGCTAACGCTCGCATGCTAATCCCTTACTGCTTGTCGACGACCCGGTCTCAGCGGCCGTGGCTGTCGGTGTAGGGCAGCAGGGCCAGGAAGCGGGCGCGCTTGATAGCGGTAGCCAGCTGACGCTGATAACGAGCTTTGGTACCGGTGATACGGCTTGGAACGATCTTGCCGGTTTCGGATACGTAAGCTTTCAGGGTGTTGAGATCTTTGAAGTCGATCTCTTTCACGTCTTCAGCAGTGAAGCGGCAGAATTTACGACGACGGAAGAAACGTGCCATTTAATAGGCTCCTCTAAAGGTCCGTGGATTACTCGTCAGCGTTATCGCTGGAGTCGCTGTCATTGCTGTCGTCGCCGTCGGCGGATTCAGCATGCTCAGGACGCTCACGACGCTCACGGCGCTCGCTGCGGTTTTCTTCAGCCTTCAGCATCTCGGACTGACCGGTAACGGCTTCGTCACGACGGATGACCAGGTTACGGATAACGGCATCGTTGTAGCGGAAGTTGTCTTCCAGCTCGGCCAGGGCCTTGCCGGTGCACTCAACGTTCAGCATCACGTAGTGAGCCTTGTGAACATTGTTGATTGCGTAGGCCAGTTGACGACGGCCCCAGTCTTCCAGGCGGTGGATCTTGCCACCATCTTCTTCGATCAGCTTGGTGTAACGCTCAACCATGCCGCCGACTTGCTCGCTCTGGTCCGGGTGAACCAGGAAGATGATTTCGTAATGACGCATGAATGCTCCTTACGGGTTAGTAGTCTGCCAGCGAATCTGGTCAGACAAGGAGTGAATGACACTGTATGTCTTGCACGGAGGGGAGGCACATGCGCGCCTGCCAGCTCGGCAAGGGGCGCAATTGTAGAGAAGGCGAGGCGTACAAGCAAGGTGATTGGTGAATATTTGAACAGCCTGAAACACATTACAGACTGCCGGCCCTTTCGCGGGTAAACCCGCTCCCACAGATACCCCACAGGGCTTAGGCCTTGTGCGATCCCTGTGGGAGCGGGTTTACCCGCGAAGAGGCCGGTACAGGCCGAAGATCAGCGCTTGGCCTGACGCTGACGCACAGCCTCGAACAGGCACACGCCAGTCGCCACCGACACGTTCAGGCTGCTGACACTACCGCCCATCGGCAACTTAACCAGGAAATCGCAATGCTCGCGGGTCAACCGGCGCATGCCCTTGCCTTCCGCGCCCATGATCATCACCAACGGCCCGGTCAGGTCCTGCTGGTAGATCTCCTGCTCGGCCTCGCCGGCGGTACCTACCACCCACAGGCCACGCTGCTGCAGTTTTTCCAGGGTACGCGCCAGGTTGGTCACCGCCACCAGCGGGATCACCTCCGCCGCGCCGCAGGCCACCTTGCGCACGACCGGCGTCAGGGTTGCGGACTTGTCCTTGGGCACCACCACTGCCGTGGCGCCGGCGGCATCGGCGGTACGCAGGCAGGCGCCAAGGTTGTGCGGGTCGGTCACACCGTCCAGCACAAGGATCAGCGGTGGTGTTTCGGTGCGTTCGAGCAATTCCTCGAGCATCAATTCGCCCCAGACCTGGCTCGGGCTCACCTCGGCGACCACACCCTGGTGCACGCCTTCTACCCAGGCGTCCATCTCACGACGTTCGGCCTGGCCGACCGCCACGCGATTTTCCGCGGCCAACGCCAGCAGCGCCTGCAGGCGCGGCTCGCTGCGCCCTTCCGACAGCCAGATCTGCTTGACCCGCTTCGGGTGGTGCTGCAGCAATGCCTGCACGGCGTGCACGCCGTAGATCTTTTCCAGCTGACTCATGACTTGCTCTTGCTCTTGCGTGGCGCGCCGGACTTCGACGGGCCTTTACGGTGCTTGGTCGGCTTGCCGGAGGCCTTGCCACCCTTTTCCGACTTGCTGCTGGCATGGCCGCCACTGCGCGCCTCGCTCATCAGCGCCTTCTTCATTTCGCGGCTCTTGCGCACTTCGGCGTTACGCTGCACAGCGTCTTTCGGGAAGTACGCCTCGGCGGTCTCGCTCTTGCGGCTGCGCGGCTTCGGCGTGGCCTTGGCCTCGACCGGGGCCTGCTCGGCCTGGCCGGCAGCCGGTGCGGCACCACGCTGCTTGCGGCCGATCGGGGCGGCGAGGGTCTTTTCCGACACTTCGAAGTCGATCTTGCGTTCGTCCAGGTCGACGCGCATGACCTTGACCTCGATCGTGTCGCCCAGGCGGAAGCTGCGACCGGTACGCTCGCCAGACAGGCGGTGGTGCACCGGGTCGAAGTGGTAGTAGTCGCCCGGCAGCGCACTGACGTGCACCAGGCCTTCCACATAGATATCGGTCAGCTCGACGAACAGGCCGAAACCAGTCACCGCGGTGATCACACCCGGGAAGGTCTCGCCCACGCGGTCCTTCATGAACTCGCACTTGAGCCAGTTGACCACGTCACGGGTGGCTTCATCGGCCCGGCGTTCGGTCATCGAGCACTGCTCGCCGAGCTGCTCGAGGGTGTTCTCGTCGTACGGGTAGATGCGCGCCTTGGGGATGCTCATGGCGCCGGCACGCTTGACGTGCGGGGTTTCGACCCTGGAACGGATGATGCTGCGGATGGCGCGGTGCACCAGCAGGTCAGGGTAGCGACGGATCGGCGAGGTGAAGTGGGTGTACGCCTCGTAGTTCAGGCCGAAGTGGCCGTTGTTGTCGGTGCTGTACACCGCCTGGCTCAACGAACGCAGCATCACGGTCTGGATCAGGTGGAAGTCCGGGCGCCCGGCGATGCTCGCCAGCAGTGCCTGGTAATCCTTCGGCGACGGGTCCTTGCCCTTGTGCAGGGTCAGGCCCAGTTCGCCCAGGAAGGCGCGCAGCTTTTCCAGACGCTCCGGCGGCGGGCCGTCGTGCACGCGGTACAGGGCCGGCACGCCATGCTTCTGCAGGAATTCGGCGGTGGCCACGTTGGCCGCCAGCATGCATTCTTCGATCAGCTTGTGGGCGTCGTTGCGCACGGTCGGGCGGATTTCCGCGATCTTGCGCTCGTCACCGAAGATGATGCGGGTTTCCTGGGTCTCGAAGTCGATCGCGCCACGGGTGTGACGGGCCTCCACCAGCACCTTGTACAGGTTGTACAGGTTCTTCAGGTCCGGCACGACTGCCTTGTACTCCTCGCGCAGCGCCTTGCCCTCACGGGTGCGGGAGTGCTCGAGCATGCTGCTGACCTTGTTGTAGGTGAGGCGGGCGTGGGAGTGGATGACGCCTTCGTAGAACTGGTAGTCGACCATCTGGCCGGCTTTGTTCATGGTCATTTCGCAGACCATCGCCAGGCGATCGACATGCGGGTTCAGCGAGCACAGGCCGTTGGACAGCTCTTCGGGGAGCATCGGTACCACGCGCTCGGGGAAGTACACCGAGTTGCCGCGCTGCTGGGCCTCGACGTCCAGGGCCGAACCCAGGCGCACATAGCTGGACACGTCGGCAATGGCCACATACAGGCGCCAGCCACCGGAGAACAGGCGCAGCTTGCCCAGCGGCTCGCAATAGACGGCATCGTCGAAGTCGCGGGCGTCCTCGCCGTCGATGGTGACGAACGGCAGGTGGCGCAGGTCGACGCGCTTCTCCTTGTCCTTCTCTTCGACTTCGGAGCGGAACTTGCGCGCTTCCTTGATCACGTCTTTGGGCCAGACGTGCGGGATATCGTAGCTGCGCAGGGCAACGTCGATTTCCATGCCCGGCGCCATGTAGTTGCCGATGACCTCGACCACATCGCCTTGCGGCTGGAAGCGCGGGGTCGGCCAGTGGGTGATCTTGATCTCGACGAACTGGCCGATCTTGGCACCGCCGTTGCGCCCGGCAGTGACCAGCACTTCCTGCTGGATCTTCGGGTTGTCCGGGGTCACGTAGCCGATACCGCCTTCTTCGAAGTAACGGCCGACCACGCTTTCGTGGGCGCGGGAGATGATTTCGACCAGCACGCCTTCACGGCGGCCACGGCGGTCGACGCCAGAGACGCGGGCCAGGCCGCGGTCACCGTCGAACACCAGGCGCATTTGCGACGGGCTGAGGAACAGATCTTCGCTGCCGTCGTCCGGAATAAGGAAGCCGAAGCCGTCGCGGTGACCGGAGACGCGGCCGCAGATCAGGTCCAGCTTGTCTACCGGGGCATAAGTGCCGCGCCGGGTATAGATAAGCTGGCCATCGCGCTCCATTGCACGCAGGCGGCGGCGCAGGGCTTCGATCTGATCTTCATCGTACAGACCGAACTCGGCCGCCAGCTCCTCGCGTGCGGCCGGTTCGCCACGGTCGGCGAGGCGCTGCAGGATCAGCTCACGGCTGGGAATAGGGTTGTCGTATTTTTCCGCTTCGCGAGCGGCCTCGGGATCGAGGGATTGCCAATCGGCCATCAGAAGGGGTTCACCTTGGGGTATATAGATAGGAATTCTGGCATAGGCGTATTGAAACCGGAAATGTCAGCCTTGGACAGCCCCACCGGCGTGTCTGGCGAGGACGAATAGGACTGCGGAATCAACAAGTTGAATTTTTTGAAATTTTTTTTGCTTGGGGGGTTTACAGCCCCCCGGACCGTCCGTATAGTGCGCACCACAACGACGGACAACCCCGAAGTTGTAGTAGAGATGAGCGGCGCTGTAAAGCATCAAGTAATCTCGAATGTGTGCCCAGGTGGCGGAATTGGTAGACGCGCTGGTTTCAGGTATCAGTGGCTTAACGGCCGTGGAAGTTCGAGTCTTCTCCTGGGCACCAAATATTTTCAAGTAACAGATGACCAAGGATCTGTTACTACTGTGTGAAAGCGAACGATAGTCGCCTTCTCCAGATGATGTAAAGCTTTGCCCAGGTGGCGGAATTGGTAGACGCGCTGGTTTCAGGTATCAGTGACTTAACGGTCGTGGAAGTTCGAGTCTTCTCCTGGGCACCATACAAAAACCCACTAGCTTGCTAGTGGGTTTTTTCTTGCCTGCGATTTTTGTATCCCTCCTCTTTTCGGTCATAGGTGCAAACCTGTGCCGGCCTCTTCGCGGGCGCGCCCGCTCCCACAGAATCATCACAGGCCTTCCGGCTAGTGAAATACCTGACACCTTCAGACTCTTGCACCATGGTCTGACCATGAATTTCTCGTCACCCGGCCACTTGAGAAACGATTTCGTTTACCATTGTTTCCAAATATGTAGCCGTAAGCGAGGAAGTACCCGCATGACGATCCGCCCGCAACCGCTGATGCGTACCTTGGCCGCCGCCGTGCTGAGCCTGGCCATCGGCGCTCCGGCCGCCATGGCAGACGCACCGGTCACCCTGACCATGTACAACGGTCAGCACAAGGAAATCGGCGAGGCCATCGCCAAGGCCTACGAGGCCAAGACCGGCATCCACATCGATATCCGCAAGGGCAGCAGCAACCAGCTGGCCAGCCAGATCATCGAGGAAGGCGAACGCTCGCCGGCCGACATCATCTACACCGAAGAGTCCCCTCCCCTGAACAACCTGGGCGAACTGGGCCTGCTGGCGAAGATCGATGACGCCACCGCGAACATGATGCCCAAGGAGTACGTTGGCGCCAACGGCACCTGGATGGGCATTACCGCCCGTACGCGCATCGTCGTCTTCAACCCGAAGAAGGTCGACGAGAAAGACCTGCCGACCACAGTGATGGACTTTGCCAACCCCGAGTGGGAAGGCCGTGTCGGCTATGTACCCACCAGCGGCGCCTTCCAGGAACAGGCCGTGGCTATCCTGAAGATGCACGGGCGAGAAGCCACCGAAGAATGGCTGACCGGCCTGAAGGCATTCGGCAAGACCTACACCAACAACATGGTCGCCCTCAAAGCCGTGGAAAAAGGCGAAGTGGCTGCGGTACTGGTGAACAACTACTACTGGTATGCGCTGGAGCGCGAGCGCGGCAAGCTGGACACCAAGCTCTACTACCTGGCCGATGGCGATGCCGGCAACCTGGTCACCATTTCCGGCGCAGCCGTGGTCAAGGCCAGCAAGCACCCGAAAGAAGCCCAGGCCCTGCTCAACTGGATGGCCAGCGAAGAAGGCCAGCGCGTGATCACCCAGACCACCGCCGAGTACCCGCTGCACAAAGGCATGGTCTCCGACCGCGGCCTGAAGCCGTTCGAAGACCTGCGCCCACCGAAGATCTCACCAGCCGACCTGGGCAATGCCGAGGAAGCGATCGAGCTTGAGCGCGAGGTCGGCCTGCTCTGATGACTGCCGCCCTGTCCGAACCGGTGCCGGTTCGCTTCGTACCGCGCCGCAAGCGCCCCTCTGTCTGGGTGGTGCTGCCTGTGCTGTTCCTGGTAGCGATGAGCTTGCTGCCTTTGCTGTACGTTGCCATGAAAGCCTGGGAGGCCGGCTGGCGCGAAGCCTTGCATCTGCTGTGGCGGCCGTTTGTCTGGGGGCTGATGCGCAACACCCTGATGCTGATGGTCGGGGTGACGCTGACCTGCATGGTGGTCGGCCTGGCCCTGGCCTGGCTGCTGGAGCGCAGCAACCTGGCCGGCCGCCGGTTGTGGGGCGTGGTGCTGTGCCTGCCGTTCGCCGTGCCGTCGTTCGTCAGCAGCTTCACCTGGGTGTCGCTGAGCTCGGACTTCGAAGGGCTGGGCGGGGCGATCATGGTCATGGCCCTGTCCAAGTACCCGCTGGTGTTCCTGCCGGTGGCCGCGACCCTGCGCAACCTCGATACCTCGCTGGAGGAATCGGCACGTACGCTGGGCTGCAGCCGCTGGGGCGTATTCATCAAGGTCACCCTGCCGCTGCTGTGGCCATCGATGCTGGGCGGCGCGCTGCTGATCGCCCTGCACATGCTGGTGGAGTTCGGCGCCTTGTCGATCCTCGGCTTGCAAACCTTCACCACGGCGATTTACCAGCAGTTCGAACTGGAGTTCAGCAATGCCAACGCGGCCATGCTGTCCGCCGTACTGTTGGCGATGTGCCTGGTGATGCTGTGGCTTGAACTGCGGGTACGTGGCAAGGCCCGTCACGTGCGCATCGGCCAGGGTGTGGCGCGGCGAGCACAACCGGTGCGGCTGCGTGGCTGGGCAGTGCTGGCGCAACTGTTCTGCGTGGGCCTGGCGGTGTTGGGCAGCGGAATTCCGCTGGCCATGCTCGGCTACTGGTTGAGCGTGGGTTCATCGGCGGCATTCCCAGTGGCAGCCATTTCCAAGGCGCTGTTCACCTCGTTGTCGGTGTCGCTGGGCGGCGCCGGCTTCTGCGTGCTACTGGCCCTGCCAATCAGCTTCCTGGTGGTGCGCTACAAGGGCCGCCTGGCAATTTGGGCCGAGCGCCTGCCATACCTGTTGCACGCCCTGCCCGGCCTGGTGATTGCCCTGACCCTGGTGTTCTTCGCCCTGCATTACGTGCCGGCGCTGTACCAGACCACGGCACTGTTGCTGCTGGCCTATGCGCTGCTGTTCCTGCCGCTGGCGCAGTCGCCGGTGCGCACCGCACTGAACAAGGCTTCACCTACCCTGGAGGAAGCGGCACGGACCTTGGGCGCAAGCAGCTTTGCCGCGTTCTGCCGGGTGACCCTGCCGATCATCTTCCCGGCCATGGCGGCAGCTTTTGCCCTGGTGTTCCTGGATGCCATGAAGGAACTGACAGCTACCTTGCTGCTCAGCCCGACCGGCATGACCACCCTGGCCACCGAGGTATGGGCGCATACGGCCAACGTCGAGTTCGCGGCGGCGGCGCCTTATGCGGCATTGTTGATTGTGGTTTCGGGGTTGCCGGTTTATCTGCTGACTACGCGGATGTATTTGAACAAGGCTTGAAAGCTTGCCCAGGCCGCCATGCGGCCTGGGCATTAAGCCACCTGGGCAACTCACTTCTTGGACATGATCCGCAAGACCCGCAGAAACAGATTGATAATGTCTAGATACAGCGATGCAGCGCTGTCTATTGCATTATCCACGGTAGGCTCAATCTGGTTCGCACGCCCCCAATCAACCCCGATATAGCCACAGAAGATCAGTGCAGTGATCCAATCCATTACCCCGAGATGGATACCGAATAACCAAACCTGCGCCAATTCAACGAAGATCACAGCTATCAAAGCTATGCATAATGACGCCTTGATGCGCTTGAAGAAGCGGGGGAATACAGACCCCAGCAACATCATGGTAACGGTTAGCAAGACGGTCGCCTGCAAGGCATTCACGATGTTTTCATGTGAGTACTTTGGGAGGACGATGACAAGCAGCAACCCGACCGGAATCACGATCAGGTTGTAGCCGAGGAAACTGTACAACGGCTTTTCAGATTTGAAGATGATCGCGACACCCGCTAGCGCGGTGATCAAGTAGCCAACCAGGAACAGCATCATGGGGATGGACCGAACAATATCGGGCGGCACCGTGATTACCAGATACCAGTTGACGAAGAAGCCCCACAGCAGTACTGCGCCGAGGATCAGATTGTAGATGCACGCCGATATTTTATGATTGGTTCCGAGTCGATTGAAGGTTTCGTTCTCCAGCATGTCTGTTATGCCCCCTGGCGTCTATGCTTGTAAATACTGCCCGCGATAACGTGCGCTCAACGCCACCCCGCTAAGCAACTGCTGTTTCGCGGCGGCGGAGCCTTATGCGGCGTTGTTGATCGTGGCATCGGGTTAGCGGTGTATTTGCTGACTATACGGATGTATTTGAATAAGGCGGAGAACGGGTCCAGACTGGTGACCAACCCGATTTCATTAATATACACCCGTCATCTCAGAAACCTTATCCAAACACAGAACATAGCCAGCAAGACAAAAAGCAGCACGTGAGCATGCCATAACCAAACCAGTAGTTTTTTAAGGCTTTGAGGGGCATTGCGGACATCTTCACTGTCCAACATACCTTTGCGAATGCAAAAACCCTTCATTGATAGCATCGCGGAAACTGACCCCAAACGCATAATCTGCCCAAGCATACCAGCACGGGCATACATTGCTTTGTTTCCCACAACCATGGGACTATTTGAGAAGCTTGCCTCGACCTTATCAAGGAAGCGGTATGCAATTACAATCCACGTTCCAAACATTAAAAATGGTGATGCAAACAAACACACTCCGAGCACCGCGACCTGCACATTGGTCATTACAGCACCTCATATAAAACTTCTCCAAGAAACTCGCCACCCATTTCTCCTAACGCCCCACCTACACTACCTCCAGCCACCCCGCCGAGCACCACGCAAGCGACAGCCCCTGCACCTGCTGTGATGCAGTTGATCAATCTCCTCTAGCGTTTTCTTGATAGCCTCAAGATGCTTGTTCCAGGCATCACTGGCTGCACCTGCACCTATAGACGCACGGGTCAACAAGCTCTGCAACAGATCATAGTTCTCTAGGAAGAATCCATCGATTCCCCCTCCGTTCAACTCGATATCAAGGTGTATCCCAGCCGCCTTACCCATGAGAAAAGCTTCATGACTAGTGCAGGAGGAGGGGGTGCTTGGTTCACCCACGATCACGAGTTCGCCAGGGAAAACGACGCTATTGGCAATATGCGCATTCAACACATCAAACTTGGCCCGCTGATTGGATGACATCGGCGTGCCGGCCTTCAGCGACTCATACGATTGCGCCTGAAGATTGCACTTGCTCCACCGCCGCCGGCACCGTGCTGCCGGCGATCGGCGCAAACTCGCCTACCCACACCCCAAATTAATAGCCTTCCAATTTCAACCAACTCCAAAGACCTATGAGCGACAAAAAAATAGCGACATGAACAAACCACAAGCCCACAAGCATACGGCGCAAACCACCAGGAAATTTCTTTACATCCTGAAGATCCAAAAGGCCTTTACGAATGCAAATCGCCCTCATCGACAACATTACGGATGCGGAGCCGGTACGCATCACTTTACCCAGCAAACCCGCCTGACCAAAAATCTTTTTATTACCAGAAACCATTGAACTATTAGAAAGCAACGACTCTATGTAACTCACATAGCGAACTGAAATATAAACCCATATAAATATGACCATGAACATAGCCATCATTAAAGGAAGACCTAACCACCTGGCGTCGAAGCCAATCATTGCGTCACCTCATATAACAACTCACCAAACATCTCACCGATATCACCTACGACCGAACCGCCTGCAGCACCACCCACGGCGCCTCCAATGACAGTACACGCGAGGGCCCCCGGACCGCCTGTCGTCACTCCGAGGAAAAGTACGCATCCAGTTCCCCCTAGAAATCCACCAATCGACCCGCCCGCGATCGAGCCCCCCGTACTGCCGACCAGAGAGACTCCTTCCACATACTTGGCCTTTCTGCAATCTTCAGAGCGTCCAAAGGTACATGCATGATGGATACTCAGCCCTGTTGAAGCCACGTCGAGCCCCAAGCCGATATAAGTGCCCTTCTTTATCAGACTTGCCGCTTTCGAGACGCCAGCAATCTTTTCGGCATATCCAGCAATCTCACCTGTATGTAGGTAGCTCTTGGTAGATATCTCGAGCGCTCTTTTCACCGATCCCTTATTTTGCAGGCCCGAACCATACGCAGCCATGTTGTTCAACTGCCCTTCCAACTTCATAAACAATGCCATTCTCTTGGCATAAAATTCGTCACGCGCTTTTAGCGTGCCGTTTTTCAAATACTCCCGATGTAATATCTCGATTTCTTCCAACGTCCTCTTGATCGCATCGAGGTATCTGCTCCAACCATCGCTCACAACGCCTGCCCCCATGGAGGTATGAGAGAGCAAGCCTTTCAACATCTCATAGTTATCCAGAAAGAAGTCATCCACCCCAGCGCCATTGATCTCAAGCTGATGGTGTATCCCCGCCGCCTCTGCCATCAAATATGCTTCATGGCTCGTACACGATGGTGTACTGGGATCTCCAACAATCACCAGCTCCCCTCCGACAACCACGCTATTGACGATATGCGCATTCAACACATCAAACTTGGCCCGCTGATTGGCCGACATCGGCGTGCCGGCCTTCAACGACTCATAGGATTGTGCCTGGGGATTGATGAAGCTACGTGCCTCGGACATAGTCGCACCTCACGCATATTTCTTGTTGCTGATGCGATCCCAGCCGCCGGTCACATTGCCGCCGGCACTGCCGTCGAGGCGCTTCTGCCGCGTGTAGGTGGTCTTGATGCGGCCATAGTTGAGCTGCACTACTTCCACCGGCACGCCAGCATTGGCGCTTTGGGCGTAGTCGGCGATGATCACTTCTTCGAGAACGACTTCGTAGTACTTGAGCTTTTCGGTACCGGCCCGGCACACCACCAGCTTCACTTCCTTCAGGTGCTGGCCGGCACAGCTGGCTTCGAGCAGCTTGCAGCTGGCGCTGTCCAGGTACTTGGTGAAGGTGAAGTTGGTGAGCGTGGTACGCCCGGAAGATGCGCCACCTGCAGAGCTTGCGGTGGCAGAAGTGCTCTGGTTGGCACCGAACTTGTAGCCGATGATTTCGATCCAGTTGGCGTACTGCTCGTCCAGTGCTTCGCCAGTGATTTCCGCGATTTGAATATAAGCATCGAAAGCCATGCTTACCTCTCCTTGGTAAAAATTGGGCTGATAACGACGGTGTTCGGACATCGCCGCCTTGAGGTTGTTCCCGAAGGCGAATGGCGGATTGCATTGCGTGCCTTCAGGTGCGATTGACACTAGCTCCCCATGCCTGGCGCGACAATAGAATGCGGACAAACAAGGTTAATTTGGGAAATTGCCTACAAATTTACCGATGAAGTCAGCTTGATCGGTGTGGAAGCAGGCTTGGCCGCGAAGTAGAAACCGCGGGGCTGGCACGGGCTTCGCCCGTGTTCGCGGGTGAGCCCGCTCCCACAGTGATCTGAGCGTAGACTTTTAGATTTTGGGGTGAGGGCTACCAGGTGCTTGTCGTGGGTTCTGAGGTGGTGCGCAAATCGAGCGCCGCCCGCGCGGCGCTCGATCTCATAGGCGCTGAAAATACTGCGGCCAACACCTCCCAGCCCAGAAGCTTTCTCAAAAGGCACCTACACAAAAGCGCATCTACATGATCAAGCTCTGAACTGGCCCAGGCTGGCGCGCAACTGAGCCGCCAGATCATCCAGCACCTTGCTACTGGCCGTGGTCTGCATCACCACTTCAGCCGAGCGCTCAGCCTGAGCATGGATAGTCTCCACCCGCCCACGCACAGCTTGCGCCCCATTCGCCTGCTGCTCGGCCGCGCGGGTGGCCAGGCCGATGGCTGCATGCACCTGCTCCACCGCCGCCTGCACCGACTGCTGGCGACGCTCGTTGTCACGCAGCACCAGCAACCCTTCGCTAGCCTTGAGCCCGGCCTGGCTGATAGTTGCCACAGCTTCCTTGGCGCCCTTTTGCAGCGCGGCGATATGCGCCTGGATATCTCCCGTGGAACTTTGCGTCTTGCTCGCCAGCGCCCGCACCTCATCGGCCACCACGGCAAACCCGCGCCCGGTTTCGCCAGCACGGGCGGCTTCGATGGCCGCGTTCAAGGCCAGCAGGTTGGTCTGTTCGGCGATGCCGTGGATAACCGTCAGCACCACTTCGATCTGCTCGCTCTGCTTGGCCAGGCGCTCGATCACCTGGGAGCCGGCCTCCACCTGCCCGGCCAGGTTCTCGATCAAACCGGCTAGCTGGGTTGATGTGCGGCTGTTCTCGTCAGTTGCCTGGCGGATATCCACCACCTGCTGCAGGGCTGCCTGCATCGCGTGGCTTTCAGCCTGGGCCTCGTCGGCCATGCTTGACAGGTCGCGCAGGCTGGCCGCCACTTCATCGCGTTGCAGCGCAGCGGCAGCATCGGCGCCGGCATTGCGCTGGGCCATTGCGCCAATCTCAACGCCGGTACGCTGCGCCACCTCGCCGGCCTCGCGCACGATGGGCTGCAGCTTGTCGACAAAGCGGTTCACCGCCGAGGCCATGTCGCCGATTTCATCGCGGCTGTCGAGCAGCACGCGCTTGGTCAGGTCGCCTTCACCGGCAGCGAGATCGTCGAGTGCAGCGATCAGCAGGCGCAGCTTGCTCAACACCCGCCGGCCAAGCACCACGGCTACCACCAGCAGCACCCCTAGGCCGACCAGCACCAGCCCCAGGCCGATGCGCCAACGCAGCTCTGCAGCCGCATCGCGAACCGTCTGCGCTGTATTGGCCTGCATCGCGGCGGCGCTGCCCTGGGCCTTTTCCAAACGCTCGCGCAGGGTGTTGCCACTCTCGGCCGCAGCACCGACCAGGCTGTCACCGACCAGTTGCTCGCCACTGGTGATAAGGGCGGCGAAGCGCTGGTCGAGCGCCTTGAGCTCCTGGTCGATGCCAGCCGTGGAAACACCCATCACCACCTTGCCGATTTCCGCACCATTGGGGCTGATCGAGGCCTCGACGAAGTACACCGCCGGGTCCCGCCGTGCCGCGTCGATCACCTTGTCCAGCGCACGCTCGCCCTGACCTTTTTCCATCAACGCCTGGTTGATCGGGTTCTGCCGGTTCAGGTAGCGGGTAAGGTGCTGGCCCTGAGCGTCGTCGTAAACCACAAACAGCACGTTGGGGTTGCGCTGGGCGCGGCGCGCGAAGTCGGAGAGCACCGGCACGTCGTTGTCCCATATCGCCCGCGGTGCGACCGACGCCAGCAGCTCGGCCATATCGTTGGCGGAGTCCTTGAGGTTCTTCTCCAGCGTGCTGCGCAGCTGCTGCTGCTCGCTTTGCAGGCGTGCCGACAAACCTGCACTCAGGCGCTGGCGGGTGCTGCTGGAGAGGCCGTCGAGGCCTGAGCGCACATCTTGCCCGGCTTGCTCCAACTCACTGGCGAGTTGGCGGCTGTCATTGCCCAGGCGTTCACCCAGGTCGGCTTCCAGGGCGGTGACCGTGCTTCGGGTAAGCGCAACGGCGACCAGCACCTGCACCAAAAGAGCGATACCAAGGGCAACAAACACAGGCCGCAAAAGGCGGCTTCGTAACAGTGAGAGGATGGCAGACACGGTGTAACCCTCGTGTTTTCTGGCGCCACTATTTTGATGGCATCTTCAGAAACTTCTTACAGCAAGGGTTGTGCCGGCGGCAGCAGGGAAATGTGCCAAGGTCTAGCAATGAGGTTGCCCGCACGGGCCTCTTCGCGGGTGAACCCGCTCCCACATGGACCGCGCAGGTCCTGAGGACTGTGCAGGACCTGTGGGAGCGGGTTTACCCGCGAAAGGGCCGGGACAGGCAGACCCCACAAATGAAAACGCCGCAGCCCCTTTCAGGGCCACGGCGTCAGATCAGCCTGGAAGGCAGATCAGGCGAACGGATGACGCAGAACGATGGTCTCGTTGCGGTCCGGGCCGGTGGAGATGATGTCGATCGGCGCGCCGATCAGCTCTTCGATGCGCTTGATGTAGGCGCGAGCGTTGGCTGGCAGTTCTTCCAGGGTTTTCACGCCCAGGGTCGACTCGCTCCAGCCTGGCATCTCTTCGTACACCGGCTCCAGGCCGATGTAGCTGTCGGCATCGGAAGGCGCGTCGATGACGGCACCGTTCTCGTTCTTGTAGCCAACGCAGATGTTGATGGTTTCCAGGCCATCCAGTACGTCCAGCTTGGTCAGGCAGATGCCCGAGATGCTGTTGACGTCGATGGCACGACGCAGGATCACGGCATCGAACCAGCCGCAACGGCGCGCACGGCCGGTGGTGGAGCCGAACTCATGGCCACGCTTGGCCAGGGTAGCGCCAGTCTCGTCGAACAGTTCGGTCGGGAACGGACCGGAACCTACGCGAGTGGTGTAGGCCTTGGTGATACCCAGGATGTAGTCCAGGTACATCGGGCCAACGCCAGAACCAGTGGAGATACCGCCAGCGGTGGTGTTGGAGCTGGTGACGTACGGGTAGGTACCGTGGTCGATGTCCAGCAGCGAGCCCTGGGCACCTTCGAACATGATGTCCTTGCCAGCGCGACGCAGGTTGTGCAGCTCGGCGGTGACGTCGAGCATCATCGGCTTGAGCTGTTCGGCGTAGGCCATGCATTCGTCCAGGGTCTGCTGGAAGTCGATGGCCGGCTCTTTGTAGTAGTTCACCAGCTGGAAGTTGTGGTAGTCCAGCAGCTCACCCAGCTTGGCGGCGAAACGCTCGCGGTGGAACAGGTCGCCCACGCGCAGGCCGCGGCGTGCGACCTTGTCTTCGTAGGCTGGGCCGATACCGCGGCCGGTAGTACCGATCTTGGCTTCGCCGCGAGCTTTTTCGCGGGCCTGGTCCAGGGCAACGTGGTACGACAGGATCAGCGGTGCAGCCGGGCTGATGCGCAGACGCTCGCGCACCGGTACGCCCTTCTCTTCCAGCTTGGTGATTTCACGCATCAGGGCATCCGGGGCAACGACCACGCCGTTGCCGATCAGGCACTGTACGCCTTCACGTAGGATACCGGACGGAATCAGGTGCAGAACGGTCTTTTCACCGTTGATCACCAGGGTGTGACCCGCGTTGTGGCCACCCTGGTAGCGCACTACGGCGGCAGCATGTTCGGTCAGCAGATCGACGATCTTGCCTTTGCCCTCATCACCCCACTGGGTGCCCAGGACGACGACATTCTTACCCATTACATTGGTCCTCATTCACGCAAACTTGGTTGCCGGCCTACTGCCGGCGCAGAAACTCACTGGGCCAGCGGCAGAACCTGCCAGCGCCCGTCTTGCTGAATCAATTGCCGATCACAATCCGCCTCGAGAGCAGCACTCAACGGCTGGCCAGGCAGGGCCTGGACCACACGCTGGCCCTCGTTGCGCAACTGGCAGACTTGCTGCCAGAGGGCCGCGTCGCCACTGTCCGGCATCCAGATGCCGCCAGTTGGCAATACGACCTCCGCTCGCCCCAGTGTGACCAGGGTCTTCAAATCCGTGGAGAAACCGGTGGCCGGGCGGGCCCGGCCGAAATCGGCGCCGATGTCGTCATAGCGCCCGCCCTGGGCGATCGATTGGCCTTCGCCCGGCACGAACACGGCGAACACCACGCCTGTGTGATAGTGGTAACCGCGCAGCTCGCCGAGGTCGAAGTACAGCGGCAGGTCCGGGAAGCGTGACGCCAGGCGATCGGCGATCGCCAGCAGGTCGTCCAGCGCCGCCAGCACGCTGGCCGGGGCACGGCCCAGGCGCACGCGAGCTTCGGCCAGCACTTCGCGGCCACCGCACAGTTCCACCAGCGCGCGCAGCATGTTGCCCAGGTCCTTCGGCAGGTCGGCGGTCAGCACCTGAACCTCATCCACGGCCTTGCGCTGCAGGGCGTCGAACAGCTGCTGCTCGACCGCGCCGGACAGGCCGGCAGCACGGGCCAGGCCGCGGTAGATACCGACGTGGCCCAGGTCCATGTGCACATCCGGCACATCGGTCAGCTGCAGCGTGGCGAGCATCAGGCTGATGACTTCGACATCGCTGGTGGGGCTGGCATCACCGTACAGCTCGGCACCCAGCTGGATCGGGCTGCGCGAGGTGGACAGGGCACGCGGCTGGGCGTGCAGCACGCTGCCGGCATAGCACAGGCGGCTCGGGCCTTCACGGCGCAGGGTGTGGGCGTCAATGCGCGCCACCTGCGGGGTGAAGTCGGCGCGGAAGCCCATCAGGCGACCGGACTGCGGGTCTACTACCTTGAAGGTGCGCTGATCCAGGTCCTGGCCGGCGCCGGTGAGCAGCGACTCCAGGTACTCGATATGCGGGGTGACGACCAGCTCGTAGCCCCAACTCTGGAACAGGTCCAACACCTGGCGGCGCGCGATCTCGATGCGCGCGGCCTCAGGTGGCAGTACTTCCTCGATGCCATCTGGCAGCAGCCAGCGGTCTACCGTTGCCATTACGCCATTTCCCCTCTGGTCCGGGCGGCTTGCCAGCAGGCGAGCCGTCAGTAAAGCCGGTATCGCGCACAGCAGCGGGCAGCACTGATCCCAGCGCAGCCACCGTACCCGACACCCTCGAATTGCCTTGCGACCTGACCAATCCGCCAACTGGCGGTTTGCCAATCAACCTTGCAGACGCAAAAAAGCCGGGAAATTTCCCGGCTGCCTCATCATACACCCCTTTTCATTCAGGATGCACCCCGCCTGGCGTTTTAGCTGCCAGGCGGGGCGCCGCCGCATGAAAATCAGGGCCTGAGCATCACGGCCTGCTCTTGTCCAGGAAGCGGAAGAACTCGTTCTTCGGATCCAGGACCAGCACGTCGCTCTTGCTCGAGAAGCTCTCGCGGTACGCCTGCAGACTACGGTAGAACGCATAGAAATCAGCGTCCTGGGTGTAGGCCTTGGCGTAGATGGCGGCCGCCTGGGCGTCGCCGTCACCGCGGGTTTCCTCTGCTTCGCGATAGGCCTCAGCCAGCAGTACGCGGCGCTGACGATCGGCATCGGCACGGATACCTTCAGCCAGCTCGTTACCCTTGGCGCGGTGCTCACGGGCTTCACGTTCACGCTCGGTGCTCATGCGGTCGAACACGCTGCGGTTAACTTCCTTCGGCAGGTCGATGGCCTTGACGCGCACGTCGACCACCTCGATACCCAGCTCCTTGGCGGCCATGCGGTTCAGCGAAGCAGTGATGTCAGCCATCAGCGCGTCACGTTCACCGGAAACCACTTCATGCAGGGTACGTTTACCGAACTGGTCACGCAGGCCGCTTTCCAGACGACGCGACAGACGCTCGTCGGCGATCTGTTTCATGCCGGATGTGGCGGTGTAGAAACGTTCGGCGTCCTTGACGCGCCACTTGGCGTAGGCGTCGACCATCACCGCTTTCTTCTCCAGAGTCAGGAACCGCTGGGTCGGGGCGTCGAGGGTCATCAGGCGGGCGTCGAACTTGCGCACCTGGTTCACGTACGGAATCTTCACGTGCATGCCCGGCTGTACATCCGCCTGGACTACCTTACCGAAGCGCAGCAATACCGCACGCTCGGTCTGGGACACGATGTAGAAGCTGTTCCAGGCCACGATGGCCAGGACCACGGCGGCGATCAGGGCGATCAGCGATCTGTTGCTCATCAGCGGCTCTCCCTAGTGCGCAGCGGCTGCTGTTGCTGTTGCAGGTCCTGCGCCGCACGGGCGGCCGCATCGTTGACCGATGGCGACACGCTGGTGGTCGGCGCGGACGGGTTGCGGCTGCCTTCGACCATCTTGTCCAGCGGCAGGTAGAGCAGGTTGTTCTGCCCGTCCTTGGTTGCCACCATAACCTTGCTCGAATTGCTGTAGACCTCTTGCATGGTCTCCAGGTACAGGCGCTGACGGGTCACGTCAGGTGCCTTGCGGTACTCGGCGACCAGCTTGGTGAAGCGGTCGGCCTCACCCTTGGCGCGGGCAATGACTTCGTCGCGGTAACCGTTGGCGTCCTCGATGATGCGCTGGGCCTGACCACGGGCTTCCGGTACCACGCCATTGGCGTAGGACTCGGCCTGGTTGCGGGCACGCTGCTCGTCTTCACGGGCTCGGATCACGTCGTCGAAGGCTTCCTGCACTTCACGCGGGGCAGCCGCGCTCTGTACGTTGACCTGGGTGACAGTGATACCGGTACGGTAGGTGTCGAGGAAACGCTGCAGGCGCTCGCGGATATCCACGGCCATCTGCTCACGACCTTCGGTCAGCACCTGGTCCATCGAGGTGGAGCCCACCACATGGCGCAGGGCACTCTCGGTCGCGTGCTGCAGGCTGACCTCAGGCTGGTCGACGTTGAGCACGAAGTCCTGCAGGTTGCTGATCTTGTACTGGACGGTCAGCGGTACCTCGACGATGTTCTCGTCTTCGGTCAGCATCTGGCCCTGCTTGGTATAGGCACGCTCGCGCGTGACGTTCTCCATGTACTTGCGATCGATCGGCGGGAAGTAGATGTTCAGGCCGGGGCCGACCGTCTCATAGTACTTGCCGAAGCGCAGCACCACGGCCTGCTCCTGCTCGTCCACCACGTACACGGCGCTGTACAGCCAGATAGCAGCCAGCACCGCCAGGCCGATGCCCAGCAGGCCCAGGCCACCGCCCTTGCCGACATTGCGGCCACCGCCGCCACGTTTCTTGCCACTGCCGAACATGCCGTTCAGGCTGTCCTGCAATTTGCGGAAGGCCTCGTCCAGGTCCGGTGGACCTTTCTTGTCACCACCGCCGCCACCGCCATTCCGGCGACCGCCCCAGGGATCCTGATTGTTCGAGTTGCCACCCGGCTCGTTCCAAGCCATAGCGCTCTCCATCTGATAAAGCAAAGACGCGCCCACGGCGCGCCGTCCAATGCTACAGAATGCCTGTCACTGCTGCCCGGCGACCTCGACGAGCATTTATTGCAAAGTGTGTTGCTCGACAAACACTTGCGGCTCCATGCCTTCGCGGCTGACCAGGCGATTCAGTTCGACCATGGGCAGTCGCACGCTCAGCAGGCTGCGCCCTTCTTCATCATGCTCTTCACTCTGCACGGCACCCAAGGCAAAGAATTGCGCGCGCAAGCGGGCAAAACGCTGCTCCAGACACAGGGTACCGACAAACAGATCATCCCCCAGCAACTCGGCAATCGCCTGGCCGACCAACGCCAGGCCACGCCCATCGCGTGCCGATACCCAGACCCGTTCCGGCTTGCCATCGGCATTGCGCTGGATCTGCGGCTCGACATCTTCGAGCAAGTCGAGTTTGTTATACACCTCGAGGATCGGCAACCCTTCGGCGCCAATCTCGCCCAACACCGCCAGCACCTGCTCGATCTGCTCCATGCGCTCCGGCTCATGGGCGTCGATCACATGCAGCAACAAGTCGGAGTTGCTCGACTCTTCGAGCGTAGCCCGAAATGCCTCGACCAGCTTGTGCGGCAGGTGGCGAATGAAGCCCACGGTGTCGGCCAGCACGATCGGCCCCAGGTCGGTCAGTTCGAGCCGGCGCAGGGTCGGGTCGAGGGTGGCGAACAGCTGGTCCGCGGCATACACCTCGGATTCTGTCAGGGCGTTGAACAGCGTGGACTTGCCGGCGTTGGTATAACCCACCAGCGATACCGACGGAATGTCCGCACGCTTGCGCCCGCGGCGTGCCTGCTCGCGCTGGCTGCGCACCTTCTCCAGGCGTGACTTGATCTGGCGAATGCGCACCCGCAACAGGCGGCGGTCGGTTTCCAGCTGGGTTTCACCCGGGCCGCGCAGGCCGATACCACCCTTCTGTCGCTCAAGGTGGGTCCAGCCGCGCACCAGCCGCGTGCTCATGTGCTCGAGCTGGGCCAGTTCGACCTGCAGCTTGCCTTCATGGGTGCGCGCCCGTTGGGCGAAGATATCGAGGATCAGCCCGGTACGGTCGAGCACACGACACTCGAACACACGCTCGAGGTTGCGCTCCTGACTGGGCGTGAGGGTGTGATTGAAAATCACCAGGTCTACCTGTTCGGCATGGACCAGGTCGTGCAACTCTTCGACCTTGCCACTGCCAATCAGGTATTTGGCGGAAGGCTGATGCCTTGCCACCGTGACCAGCGAGACGATGTCGGCACCGGCCGACAATGCCAGTTCCTGAAACTCCTGCGGGTCTTCGCGCGCCTCAGGGTTCTGACCTTCCAAGTGAACGAGCAACGCCCGCTCACCACCACCGTGGCGCTCAAAGAACAATGCAGGCTCCTATCAGGCGTTGCCTGGCTCGCTGTCGCCATGTTCGGAATCGGACGGGCTTGGCAGACGAACCGGACGGGCAGGAACCACGGTCGAGATGGCGTGCTTGTAGACCATCTGGCTGACGGTGTTCTTCAGCAGTACCACGAACTGGTCGAAGGACTCGATCGAACCCTGCAGTTTGATGCCGTTGACCAGATAGATGGATACCGGGACCTTTTCTTTTCTCAAGGTGTTCAAGTAAGGGTCTTGTAGCGAATGCCCTTTTGACATATGCCGCACTCCTGTAAGGATAAATAATAGAAAATCAAGAAAATCGATAAATTAGGCCGCCCCTTCGCAAGAATAGACGGCAATCAGCAGGGACTCAGCTCAATATGGAGATGGCCCCAAGGTATTTCAAGGTGCGGGACAGATTGTCGCAGGCCAGGCTGTCAAGCCAGTGTACTTCAGGCCAGCCACGCAACCAGGTGAACTGCCGCTTGGCCAGCTGCCTGGTGGCAATGATACCGCGTTCACGCATCTCATTCTCAGTCAGCTTGCCGTCCAGGTAATCCCAGACCTGCCGATACCCCACTGCCCGTATAGACGGCAGCCCGGCGTGCAAGTCACTTCTGGCTCGCAGCGATCGGACCTCGTCGACGAAGCCCTGTTCCAGCATCTGTGAAAATCGTAACGCAATTCGCTGATGCAAAATGTGACGATCTGTAGGAGCAATCGCCAAACTCGCGACAGTATAGGGCAAATGTCCGCCAGCGCCTGCGTCTGCGCCGCGACTTTCCGCGAATTGACGCTGTCGATGTGCCGTCATGCTCTCGCCACTCACCCGGTAAACCTCCAACGCCCTGATCAATCGCTGCGGGTCGTTGGGGTGGATACGCGCCGCCGACTCAGGGTCAACCTCGGCCAACTGGCGGTGCAACTCGGCCAGCCCCAGCGCTTCGGCCTGGGCTTCCAGCTCGGCACGCACCGCGGCATCGGCCGCCGGCATATCGGCCAGGCCATCGATCAACGCCTTGTAATAGAGCATGGTGCCGCCCACCAGCAACGGGATCTTGCCGCGTGCGGTGATCTCGGCCATGGCTTCCAGGGCATCGGCACGGAACTGCGCAGCCGAATAGCTTTCGGCCGGGTCGCGAATGTCGATCAGCCGGTGCGGGTGGGCGGCGAGGATTTCTTTGGAGGGCTTGGCCGAACCGATGTCCATGCCGCGGTAGACCAGCGCCGAATCGACGCTGATCAGCTCGCACGGCAGTACTTTGGTCAGCTCGATGGCCAGGTCGGTCTTGCCGGCCGCCGTCGGGCCCATCAGGAATATTGCAGGGGGCTTGCCGCTCATTTCATCGACCGCGCAGGAAGAGTTTGTCCAGGTCGTCCAGGCCCATCTGGGTCCAGGTGGGGCGACCATGGTTGCACTGGCCGCTGCGCTCGGTGTTTTCCATGTCACGCAGCAGGGCGTTCATCTCGGGGATCGCCAGGCGCCGGTTGGCGCGCACGGCACCGTGACAGGCCATGGTACCGAGCAGCTCGTTGAGGTGCGCCTGGATACGGTCGCTGGTGCCGTATTCCATCAGGTCGGCGAGTACATCCTGCACCAGGCGGTTGGCCTCAGCCTGCTTGAGCAAAGCCGGGATCTGGCGGATAGCCAAGGTCTCGGGGCCCAGACGCTGCAGTTCGAAACCCAGCCGTTGGAACCACTGCGCGTGCTCTTCGGCGCAGTCTGCTTCACGCTGGCTCAGGGCCAGGGTCTCGGGCACCAGCAGCGGCTGGCCGCTGAGGCCTTCGCTGGCCATGGCCACCTTGAGGCGCTCGTACATGATGCGCTCGTGAGCGGCGTGCATGTCTACCAGCACCAGGCCAATGGCATTCTCGGCCAGGATGTAGATACCCTTGAGCTGCGCCAACGCGTAGCCCAGCGGTGGAATATCGCCCTGGCTTTCAGGCAGCGTCGTCGGCACCGCGCCGTCATCCAGCGGTTTGTAGAACTCGCGATACACCGCCTGTGCCTCGGCGGCCGGCAGCGGCTGCGAGGGGCGCGGCGTGTACTGATACTGGTAACCCGCACCACTACCACCGCTGGAGAATGACTGCTGCGGGCCACGCGGCTGCTCGAGCACCGGCGAGGCCAGGCGCATTTCGCCCTGGGGGCCGAACTCACCGGCCTGCTGGCCCGTGGCGCGGACCACTTCGGGTACGGCAGCTGGCGCCGCCAACTGGTCTTCAGGGCGCACATCGGCCAGGGCGCGATGCAGGGTGCCATACAAGAAGTCGTGAACCGAGCGCCCCTCGCGGAAACGCACTTCGTGCTTGGTCGGGTGCACGTTGACGTCGACGCCGTTGGGCTCCAACTCCAGGAACAGCACAAAAGTCGGGTGCCGACCATTGAACAGCACGTCGCGGTAGGCCTGGCGCACGGCGTGGGCGACCAGCTTGTCGCGCACCGCACGGCCGTTGACGAAGAAATACTGCAGGTCTGCCTGGCTGCGCGAGAACGTCGGCAGGCCGACCCAGCCCCAAAGGCGCAGGCCGTTGCGTTCCACGTCGATCGGCAGCGCCTGCTCCATGAAGCCCGGGCCGCAGATGGCGCCCACCCGCCGCGCACGGGCGGTTTCATCGTGGGCCTCATGCAGGCTGAGGATGCTCTTGCCGTTGTGGCGCAGGTGGAAGCCGACATCGAAGCGCGCCAGCGCCAGGCGCCGTATCACTTCCTGCAGGTGATCGAATTCGGTTTTCTCGGCCTTGAGGAACTTGCGCCGGGCCGGGGTATTGAAGAACAGGTCGCGCACTTCCACCGAAGTACCCACCGGATGCGCCGCCGGCTGCACCCGCGGTGTCATGTCCCGGCCTTCGGTTTCCACCTGCCAGGCCTCGGTAGCGCTGGCGGTACGCGAGGTCAGGGTCAGGCGCGCCACCGAGCTGATCGAGGCCAGGGCCTCACCACGAAAGCCCAGGCTCAAGACCCCTTCCAGGTCCTCCAACTCACGGATCTTGCTGGTGGCGTGACGGGCCAGGGCCAGCGGCAGGTCGTCGGCGGAGATGCCGCTGCCATCGTCTCGCACTCGCAGCAGCTTGACGCCGCCCTGCTCAACTTCCACGTCGATACGCCGGGCGCCGGAGTCCAGGCTGTTCTCCAGCAACTCTTTGGCGACAGAGGCCGGCCGCTCGACAACCTCGCCGGCGGCAATCTGGTTGGCCAGACGCGGGCTGAGCAGCTGGATGCGCGAACCGCCACTCATTGCGAGGCCAACGTGGTAGCAGGGATATCGAGGCGCTGGCCGACCTTCAGCTCATCGGTCTTGAGGCTGTTGGTGCTGCGCAGGCTGGTGACGCTGACCTGGTAGCGAACGGCAAGCATCGCCAGGGTCTCTCCTGGGCGCACCGTGTGCTCACGCGGGCCAGCGGCGATCTTGCCGGTGTCGCGCAGCCAGGCGATGTAGGTGCCCGGCGGCGGGTTCTGCTGGAAATACTGGCGCACACCGGTATGGATCGAACGGGCCAGGGCCTGCTGATGGCTGGCGGTGGCCAGCTTGGCGGCTTCGTTGTTGTTCGAGATGAACCCGGTTTCAACGAGGATCGACGGGATATCCGGCGACTTCAGCACCATGAAACCGGCCTGTTCCACCCGCTGCTTGTGCAGGGAGGTAATGCGGCCCATGTTGCCCAGCACCTTCTGCCCGACATTGAGGCTGGAGCTGAGCGTGGCGGTCATCGACAAGTCGAGCAGCACGCCGGCCAGCATACGGTCCTTGTCGTCGAGGCTGACGTTACCGGCACCACCGATCAGGTCGGAACGGTTTTCCGTGTCGGCCAGCCAGCGCGCAGTCTCGGAGGTAGCGCCGCGGTCGGACAGGGCGAACACCGAGGCGCCAAAGGCGGCGCGGGACGGCGCGGCGTCGGCGTGGATCGAGATGAACAGGTCGGCGCCCTTCTTGCGGGCGATTTCCGTGCGCTTGCGCAGTGGGATGAAGTAGTCGCCGGTACGGGTCAGCTCGGCCCGGAAGCCTTTTTCGCTGTTGATCTGGCGCTGCAGTTCCTTGGCGATCTGCAGCACGATGTCTTTTTCATGCTGGCCACGCGAGCCGGATGCCCCCGGGTCTTCGCCGCCGTGACCGGCGTCGATGGCAACCACGATGTCACGCTTGCCGTTGGGAACCGGCGGCAGCTTGATGGCAGGCTGAGCCGGGGTCACCGGTACTGCTGGCGTGGTTGCAGGCGTTGGTGCCGGAGTCGGGGCCGGAGTCGGCGCGCTGGCCGCGATGGCGTCAGCCTCCTGGTCGTACAGGTCGACCACCAGGCGGTTGCCGTACTGGGCATTGGGCGCCAGGGTGAAGCTTTTTGGGGTGACCGACTTTTTCAGGTCGACCACCACACGCAGATCGGTCGGTGTGCGCTGGGCCGAACGCACGCTGCTGATCGGCGTATTGGAGGTAGCCACGTTCAGTGGCGCGGCCAAGGTCGCGCCATTGATGTCGATAACCAGGCGATCAGGTGCGCTCAGGGTGAAGACGCTATGCTGCACGGGGCCAGACAGGTCGAAGACCAGCCGCGTGTTGTCCGGCGCGCGCCACAGGCGCATGCTCTTGACTTGAGTGACGGCCAGAGCGTCAACGGTCACCGTTGTCAGCAGCAGCCCAACGATGGCGACCAGTGCGCGTATGCGCATACCTACCCCACTTACTGTTTATAGTGTTCGGCCAGTGCCACGCACCAGGCCTCGCCGCGAGCCCCCTGCGGCGAAAGGTTCAGCGAGCGTCCGCCCGCTTGGGGGCTTATGGTAATGGTCAGGTCGGGCTTTGGCAAAACGCCCGCACCCTTTTGTGGCCACTCGAACAGGCACAGCGGGTCGCCCTCGAAATAGTCACGAATGCCCATGAACTCCAGCTCTTCCGGATCGACCAGGCGATACAGGTCGAAATGGAACGCCCGCACCTCACCGATCTCGTAAGGCTCGACTACGGTGAAGGTCGGACTTTTCACTGCACCAGTATGGCCCAGGCCACGAATCAGGCCACGCGACAGCGTGGTTTTGCCCGCGCCCAGGTCACCTTCCAGAAAAATCACGCCGTGACCGCCGGTCACCTCGGCCAGTTGTGCGCCGAATTTGACCGTGGCCGCTTCATCGGCCAGAAACAGGTTTAAGCCAGACACGCAGAATGCTCCTCCAACAACTCACGAATGACCGGCGCCAGATCGCTGGCAGCCAGGCCTCTACCTTTTACGCCCAGACGCTCGCCGGCACAGGCGTGCAGCCATACCCCCAGCCCCGCGGCGTGCCAGGCATCCAGGCCTTGGGCCAACAGCGCCGCCAGCACGCCGGTCAGCACATCGCCCAGGCCGGCACCGGCCATGGCCGGGTGGCCACGTTCGCACAACAGCAGTTGCCCGGCCGGGTCGGCTACCAGAGTGCCAGCCCCCTTGAGCACGCAGACGCTGTTGTAACGCCGCGCCAACTTGCGTGCAGCGCCCGGGCGATCCGCCTGTACAGCCTCGGTGGAAATGCCCAGCAGCCGCGCTGCCTCCCCTGGGTGCGGGGTAAGGATGCTGCCACTGGGCAGGGCCAGCGGGGTGCGCGCCAGCAAGTTCAGGGCATCGGCGTCCCACACCTGTGGGCGTTCGGCATTGGCCACCGCCGACAGCAGGCTGCGACCCCAGGCCGCCTGACCCAGGCCTGGACCGACCACCAGCACCGAAGCGCGCTCCAGCACGCCCATCAGCTGGTTGGCCGAACTGGCGCCCAGGCACATGACCTCCGGCAGGCGCGCCAGGCTGGCAGTCACGTGTTCGGGCCGGGTCGCCACACTGACCAGCCCCGCGCCACAGCGCAGGGCGGCTTCGGCACTGAGCAGCACAGCGCCGCCGGTACCAAGGTCGCCACCGACCACCAGTACATGGCCGAAGTCGCCTTTGTGGGCATGCGCATGACGTGCCGGCAGATGCGAGACAGTCACGCTGCTGAGCAATTGAGGGGTATGGCTGGGGTGTTTGGTCTGCGGCATGGGGTCAAAGGCTCCAATGTCTGGCAGAATTATACGCACCTGAGCCCGTATTGCCTTGCCCATCCATGTCCGTCTGTACGCCTGACCTCGCCCAACTGGCCCAATCCATCAAGATTTGGGGCCAAGAACTCGGTTTTGCCCATGTTGGCATCGCCGGGGTAGACCTTGGCGAACACGAACACCACCTGCAGCGCTGGCTCGACGCCGGCTACCAGGGCGAGATGGATTACCTGGATGCCCACGGCAGCAAGCGTGCACACCCAGAGCAACTGATCCCTGGCACGGTACGCGTGGTATCGCTGCGCATGGATTACCTGCCGGGCGACACACAGATGGCGCAGCGCCTGGCACAGCCCGAAAAAGCCTACGTATCGCGCTACGCCCTGGGCCGGGATTACCACAAGCTGGTGCGCAAGCGCGTGCAGTTCCTGGCCGATCGCATTCAGGAAGCCATCGGCCCGTTCGGCTACCGCGCCTTCGTCGACAGCGCTCCGGTGCTGGAAAAGGCCCTGGCCGAGCAGGCCGGGCTGGGCTGGATCGGCAAGAACACCCTGCTGCTCAACCGCAAGGCGGGCAGTTATTTCTTCCTCGCCGAGCTGTTCGTCGACCTGCCGCTGCCGGTGGACGAAGCCACCACCAGCGAACATTGCGGGCGCTGCCAGGCCTGCCTGGACATCTGCCCGACCCAGGCCTTCGTCGGGCCGTACGTACTGGATGCTCGGCGCTGCATCTCCTACCTGACCATCGAACTGCGGGGGCCGATCCCCGTCGAGTTGCGTTCGAAGATGGGCAACCGGGTGTTCGGTTGCGATGACTGCCAGATCGTCTGCCCGTGGAACCGCTTTGCCAGGCACAGCCAAGAGCAGGATTTCCAGCCACGGCACGGGCTGGAGAATGCCGAGTTGGCGGAGATGTTCCTGTGGGATGAAAGGACCTTCCTGCGCAAGACCGAAGGCGGGCCATTGCGCCGGGCCGGGTATGAGCGCTGGTTGCGCAACCTGGCGGTGGGGCTTGGCAATGCGCCATCGACAATCCCGGTGATCGAAGCGCTGAAGGCGCGGCGCGAGGATGCCTCGGAGCTGGTGAGGGAGCATGTGGAGTGGGCGCTGGCGCAGCACGGCATTTCGTAGCCCCCTGTGGGAGCGGGTTTACCCGCGAAGAAGCCACCGCGGAGGATGGCACGGGCTGCGCCCGTGTTCGCGGGTGAACCCGCTCCCACAGGGGGCGCATGTCAAAGCTACTGCTGGTCGTTGTAGTGGAACTTGGGCATTTCCCAATGGAACCGAATCGCCAGCAGCCGCACCAGGAACCCGCCAAACAAGGTCAGCAGCATCGCCTGCTCCGCCGGCACCTTGAAATACACGCACCCCAGGTAGAACCACGCCGCGGCAAACGACACGCTGGCGTACAGCTCGCGGCGGAACACCAAGGGAATATCGTTGCAGAAGATATCCCGCAAGATCCCGCCGAATACCCCGGTGATCACCCCGCTGATCGACGCCACCAGCATGCCCTGCCCCATCTCCAGCGCGGTCATGCAGCCGATCAGGGTAAAGGCCACCAGCCCCAGGGCATCGAGCACCAGGAACAGCGAGCGCAGGCGGCGCATCATCGGCGCGATGAAAATGGTCAGCAGCGCCGCACAGCTGGTCAGCACCAGATATTCAGGATGCTTCACCCAGGTCAGCGGGTAATGCCCGAGAAGCACGTCACGCACCGAGCCGCCACCCAGGGCAGTGACGCAGGCAATCAGCACCACGCCGAACCAGTCCATGCCGCGGCGGCCTGCAGACAATGCGCCGGTCATGGCTTCGGCGGTGATGGCGATGAGGTAGAGCATCAACAACATGGTGCGGGGTCCGTGCGGGCGTGCGAGAAAGGCGCGCAGTCTAACCAGTTGCCCATGGCACCAAAAGAGGGCGCAGATACAATATCTGCGCCTTTTCGGCTCACACCTTGATGAAGTGCTCGCGATAGTGGCGCAGTTCGGCGATCGATTCGCGGATGTCGTCCAGCGCCAGGTGGGTGTTGCCCTTCTTGAAGCTATCACGCACATCAGGTGCCCAGCGTGCAGCCAGCTCCTTCAGGGTCGAGACATCCAGGTTGCGGTAGTGGAAGTAGTTTTCCAGGTTGCGCATGTGCCGGTAGAGGAAGCGGCGGTCCTGGCAGATGCTGTTGCCGCAGATCGGCGACTTGCCTTTCGGTACCCACTGCTCGAGGAAGGCAATGGTCTGCGCCTCGGCTTCGGCCATGTCGACCTTGCTCTCGCGAACGCGCTGGGTCAGGCCCGAAGCGCCATGGGTGCGGGTGTTCCACTCGTCCATGCGCGCCAGCACTTCGTCACTGTGGTGGATGGCGATCACCGGCCCTTCGGCCAGGGTGTTCAGTTCGCTGTCGGTGACGATGGTGGCCATCTCGATGATGACGTCGCTGTCCGGATCCAGGCCGGTCATTTCCAGGTCGATCCAGATCAGGTTCTGTGGGTTTTGCATGCGGGGGCTCCTCGTATAGGCCGTCATAGTAGCGTAGTGGCCAAGGCACGCCCATTCACGGTGCGAAGGTAAGCCAAATGGTCCGGCGCCTGGCGTGCTAAACTGCCTGCCGTTTTCAACCTGCCCCCACGCACGGAACCTTCATGGCCAAACGCCAGCTCAATCGCCGCCAGAACTGGCGCATCGAAAAAATCCAGAACGAGCGCGCCGCGCGTGCGGCCAAACGCGAACAGCACGTGCTGCAGGAACTGGAGGGTGGCGACCTTGGGCCAGAGCAGTTGGGCCTGGTGATTGCGCACTTCGGTGTGCAGGTAGAAGTGGAAGCCCAGGACGGCGAAGCCGCGGGCCAGGTGTTCCGTTGCCACTTGCGCGCCAACCTGCCGGCGCTGGTTACCGGCGACCGCGTGGTATGGCGGGCGGGCAACCAGGGAATTGGCGTGATCGTCGCGCAGATGCCGCGCAGCACCGAGCTGTGCCGGCCTAACAACCACGGCCAGCTGAAGCCGGTGGCGGCCAACGTCGACCTGATCGTGATCGTCTTTGCCCCCGCGCCCGAACCGCACCCCAACCTGATCGACCGTTACCTGGTGGCCGCGGAGCACGCTGGCATTCGCCCGCTGCTGCTGCTGAACAAGGCCGACCTGATCAACGAAGAGAACGGCCCGGGCCTGCATGCGCTGCTGGAGGTTTACCGCGAGCTCGGCTACCCGCTGCTCGAGGTCTCGGCACATCACGGTGACGGCATGCAACGCCTGCAGCAGATGCTCGACGGCCACATCAGCGTGTTCGTCGGCCAGTCGGGGGTGGGCAAGTCGTCGCTGGTCAACAGCCTGCTGCCGGAGGCCGGCACCCGTGTCGGCGACCTGTCGGAATGGTCTGGCCAGGGTACCCACACCACCACCACCGCGCGGCTGTACCACTTCCCCAATGGTGGCGACCTGATCGACTCACCGGGCATCCGCGAGTTCGGCCTGGGTCACGTCAGCCGCAGTGATGTGGAGGATGGTTTCATCGAGTTCCGCGACCTGTTCGGCACCTGCCGCTTCCGCGACTGCAAGCATGATCGCGAACCGGGCTGCGCGCTGCTCAAGGCGCTGGACGAGGGGCGTATCAAGCAGCAACGGATGAACAGCTACCGCTCGATCATTGCCAGTTTGCCGGAAGACGCTTACTGACCGCTTGCTCCACGGGTTCTGCGCCGGCTTCAGCCGCGGCGCGATCCTGTGGGAGCGGCCTTGTGTCGCGAATGGGGCGCGCAGCGGCCCCAGATATCAGCATTAATGCAAATATTGCCGGGGCCGCGTTGCGGCCCTTTCGCGACACAAGGCCGCCCCCACAAGGGACCACGCAAGACGAAAAAGGGTTTACTGGTCCTTGGCCTCATCCATCTTCAGCGTCCCCTCTTCGAAGATGTTCAGCTTCTGGCGCAATTCACGCGGCTGCATGGGGGCCTGCCCGGCCTCCCCTGGCGCCGCCGGTGCCGCAGCGGCCGGCGGCGCGGGCTCGGCAGCCGGTGCTTCCGGCGCGCCCTGCTCGCCTTCGATATTGCGCTGGGCTTTTTTGGTCAGCACGATGATGTCGATGCGGCGGTTGACCGGGTTGAACGGGTCCTTGCGGTCGAACAGCGACGACGAGGCATAACCCACCACCCGCGCCACCTGGCCATCCGGGTAGCCGCCGGCCACCAGTGCACGGCGCGCGGCGTTGGCGCGGTTGGCCGACAATTCCCAGTTGCCGAACTCGCCACTGCCGGCATAGGGCTTGGCGTCGGTGTGGCCACTGATGCTGATCTTGTTCGGCACCGCCTTGATGGTGTCTGCCATCGCCAGCAGGATGTCCTCGAAGTACGGCTGCAGGCGCGCGCTGCCAATGTCGAACATCGGCCGGTTCTCGGCGTCCATGATCTGGATGCGCAGGCCGTCCTGGGTGATCTCGAACAGGATCTGGTCCTTGAACTTCTGCAGTTGCGGGTTCTCTTCCACCTTGTTCTGCAGTTCCTGCAGCAGCAACTCCAGACGCTCACGCTCGACCTGCTCGGCCATGGTCTCCACCTGGTCCTTGTCCAGCTGAATGCTGGTATCAGGCGTCGGCTCCGACTTGGCTTCGGGGTTGATGGTCTTTTCCGGCGCCAGCTGAGGCGAGCCGCCCAGGTCGATGACGTAGGGCGTTCCGCTTTCCGAGAAGCCGATCGGGTCCTTGAAGTAGCCGGCAATGGCGATCTTCTGTTCCGGGGTGGCCGTGGACAACAGCCACAGCACCAGGAAGAACGCCATCATCGCCGTGGCGAAGTCGGCGAAGGCGATTTTCCAGGCGCCGCCGTGGTGGCCGCCGCCAAAGCGCTTGACGCGCTTGACGATGATGGGCTGATTGTTCTCCATGACTCAGCGACCGCGAACCGCTTGTTCCAGTTCGGCGAAGCTTGGGCGGTGCTTGGGGTACAGCACCTTGCGCCCGAACTCGACCGCCAGCGAAGGCGGCATGCCCGAGGCCGAGGCCACCAGCGAAGCCTTGATCGATTCGTAGAGGTTCAGCTCTTCCTTGGCATCGTGCTCCAGGCACTTGGCCAACGGGCCGAAGAAGCCGTAGGCCGCCAGAATACCGAAGAAGGTACCCACCAGCGCCGCACCCACATGGAGGCCGATGGAGGCCTGGTCACCATCGCCGAGCGAGGCCATGGTCACCACGATACCCAGTACCGCCGCAACGATACCGAAGCCGGGCATGCCGTCGGCGATGCCGGTCACCGCATGGGACGGGTGCTCCAGTTCTTCCTTCATGCTCAGCAGTTCCATGTCGAACAGGCCCTCGAGTTCGTGCGGGGCCATGTTGCCGGTGGACATGATGCGCAGATAGTCGCAGACGAACGCGGTCATGCGCTCATCGGCCAGCACCGTCGGGTACTTGGCGAAGATCGGGCTGGCGGCGGCATCCTCGATATCGGCCTCGATGGCCATCATGCCTTCGCGCCGGCTCTTGTTGAGAATTTCGTACACCAGGCCCAGCACTTCCAGGTAGAAGGCGTGAGTGAAGCGCGAGCCGAACATCTTCATCGACTTCTTGATGACGTGCATGGTCATGTGGCCAGGGTTGGCCTGCAGGAATGCACCAAAGGCCGCACCGCCGATGATCAGTACTTCGAACGGCTGGATCAGTGCCGCGATCTTGCCGTGGGAAAGCACGTATCCGCCGAGCACGCTCGCGAATACGACGATGATGCCGATAATTTTAGCCATAGGTTCAAAGCACTTGCTGTCGTGGTCAGGGGAAGAGACGGGAGCTTTAAAACTCTTCTTCTACTTATCGGCAGAACTGCGCCAGACTATAGCCACTCAATGCGAAAAGCCAGTTCGGACTGATGTCAAAATGCCAATTGAAACCAAGGTGCCCGCTCAGGCTCCACGTACGCTAGAGGCCTGGGTAAAGCTGCTCGAGAGTGTTCGCATCCCCGTGCCGAAGCACAGCTACGACCGGGTCATGGCCGCCATCCACGATAACCGCCGCTCACTGCGCGATATCGCCGAACTGATGCAAGATAGCCCGGCGCTGGTGCTGTCGGTGATGCGCGAAGCCAATCACCCCACCAATGCCAGCCTGGCAGAGCCCGCCGAAAGCCTGGAAGTCGCCCTCAACCGCCTGGGCCTGGAGCGCAGCGAACAGCTGCTCAAGCGCCTGCCAGCAGTGCCCGTCGAAGAGATTCCGCCGGTACTGTGCCAGTTCCAGCTGATCAGCCAGCACGCCTCGCAGCAGGCCAGCGGCCTGTTCGCAAGCCGCCTGGCACGGCTGTGGCAGGAAATCCACTGGGGCAGCCTGTTGTTCCTGTCGCCACTCTGGCCGCTGGCGCTGGCCTACCCCAAGCTGCTCGATACCTGGGAGCTGCGGGTTATCCACAAGGGCGAAGACGCCGCCCATGTCGAGGAAGAACTGTTTGGCGTGCGCATCATGGAGCTGTGCCAGACCATGGCGGAGTACTGGCGCCTGCCACAATGGGTGACCCAGGGTTACCGCCTGCTGCTGGAAGAGCGCGAACAACTGGCCCAGGTGCTCAGTATCGCCCGCGACCCGGACCTGCTCAGCCAGCAACACCGCCTGGACGCCGAGCCTGGCCTGCGCCGCTGGTTCAACCAGCCGGCCAACACCGTGCTGCTGGCAAACAACCTGGCCCTGGCGGCACAAGTGGGCTGGGACAACCCGCACCTGTTGCGCTGGCAGCTGCTGACCGCACTGTACCTGCAGACCTCGCTGGACGACGTGCAGCAGCAGGTGCACCAGCAGGCTGCGGCCAGCGCCCGCCGCCATGCCCAGCATGCCTTGTTCCACCCGGCCGAAGCGCTGATCTGGCCCTGGCACCAGCGCCGTCCGCACCCAGACATGCTGGCTCCGCCACCTCCCACAAGCGACGAACTGGCGCGCTGGCGCAAGCTGTGCCAAGACCTTCTGGCCCAGCCCAGCCCGTTCACCAACAGCGTGCACCTGGCCACGCAGGTTATCGAGGCCCTTCTGGCCTCTGGCATGCAGCGGATACTGCTGCTGAGCCTGGACAAGGCCAACGACCAGCTGCGCGTGCAGCAGATGGCCGGCCTGCCCAAGGAAGCCGGGGCGCTGGTACTGCCGGTGGCGCAGAACAAACTGCTGCAAAAGCTGCTGGCCAAGGCCGGGCAATTGCGTATCACCCCGGAAAACCACAGCCAGTTCTCGGCCCTGCTGCCGGCCCCGCTGCGTGCCTTGTTCCGCAGCGAGCACGTGCTGCTACGCTCGCTGGCGGTGACGGACCAGGTGCTGATGCTGATGGTGGCAGACCAGGGCTGCCGGCCGCTGGCCGATATCAGCGTGCAAGCCTTCGGCAAGACCGCACAGTGCACCGAACGGGCGCTGTCGGTGTTTGCCAACCGCAAGGCCTGAGCCTTGCGCTACAATCGCCCCTCTTTCCACACTGGAGACCGTGGATGACTGACTTTTCCGGCCTGCCCCTGGTGATCGAAGCCGCGGACCTGCTGCCGCGCCTGGATTCGCCACAGCTGATCCTGATCGACCTGAGCAGCGCCAACCGCTATGTCAGCGGGCATATCCCCGGCGCACGCTTTGTCGAAGGCAAGCGTACCCAGCTCGGCCAGCCCCCCGCGCCCGGCCTGCTGCCGGCCCTGGGCGAACTGGAAAAACTGTTCAGCGAACTCGGCCACCGTGACGATGCCGTGTATGTGGTGTATGACGATGAGGGCGGCGGCTGGGCCGGGCGCTTCATCTGGTTGCTCGACGTGATCGGCCATAAGCGTTACCACTATCTCAATGGCGGCATCCAGGCCTGGCCCGCCGACAAGCTCTCCACAGAAGTGCCCGCCAGCGGCAATGCGCCGGTGCACCTGCGCATCGACACTTCGCCAACCGCCACCCGCGAGTACCTGCAAAGCCGCCTGGGCGCCGACGACCTGGTCATCTGGGACGCCCGTGGCCCGCAGGAATTCAGCGGCGAGAAAGTACTGGCAGCCAAGGGCGGCCACATCCCCGGCGCGATCAACTTCGAGTGGACCGCCGGCATGGACCTCAACGACCACCTGCGCATTCGCCAGGACATCGCCGAAGTCCTGAACAACCTGGGCATCACCCCCGACAAGGAAGTGATCACCCACTGCCAGACCCACCGCCGCTCCGGTTTCACCTACCTGGTGGCCAAGGCCCTTGGATACCCGCGCGTCAAGGCCTACGCCGGCTCGTGGAGCGAATGGGGCAACCACCCGGACACGCCTGTAGAAGTCTAAGGAACCTGCATGAAATCCCGTTTGTTCATCATCAGCCAGTACCTGCTGCCGCACCACTTACTGTCGCGGCTGGCCGGCTGCATAGCCGAGTGCCGCGTGCGCTGGTTCAAGAACGCCTTCACCGCCTGGTTCGCCAAGCGTTACCAGGTCAACATGAGCGAAGCGCTGGTCGAGGACCTGAGCGCATACGAGCACTTCAATGCATTCTTCACCCGTGCCCTGAAGCCGGGTGCCCGCCCGCTGGACGAGACCCCGGGCGCCATCCTTTGCCCGGCCGACGGTGCCGTCAGCCAGCTTGGCCCGATCGAGCACGGCCGCATCTTCCAGGCCAAGGGCCACGGTTTCAGCGCGCAGGAGCTGCTTGGCGGTGACCCGGCCATGGCCGCGCCGTTCATGGGCGGCGAGTTCGCCACCATCTACCTGTCGCCCAAGGACTACCACCGCGTGCACATGCCGCTGGCCGGTACCCTGCGTGAAATGGTCTACGTGCCGGGCCGCCTGTTCTCGGTCAACCAGACCACCGCAGAGAACGTCCCCGAGCTGTTCGCCCGCAACGAGCGCGTGGTCTGCCTGTTCGATACCGAGCGCGGGCCGATGGCCGTGGTGCTGGTGGGCGCGATGATCGTCGCTTCGATCGAAACCGTGTGGGCCGGGCTGGTGACGCCACCCAAGCGTGAACTGAAGACCTTCCGCTACGACGAAGCCAGCCGCGCGCCGATCCACCTGGAGAAAGGTGCCGAACTAGGCCGCTTCAAGCTGGGGTCGACTGCCATCGTGCTGTTCGGGCCGGAGCAGGTGAAGTGGGCGGAGAACCTGGGTGCGGGTTCAGCGGTGCGCATGGGGCAGCAGTTGGCGGCGCCTGTGCAGGCTTGATTGCCTGATGGAACCTGGGGCCGCTTTGCGGCCCTTTCGCGACACAAGTCCGCTCCTACAGGAGATATGCGATTCCCTGTAGGAGCGGCCTTGTGTCGCGATGGGCTGCGAAGCAGCCCCGGATTGTCGAGTCAGCCGCGCGCGTCGCGGTCGCGCAGGCCCAGCAGATACAACACTCCATCCAATCCCAGGGTAGAAATCGCCTGCTTGGCCGACTGGCGCACCAGCGGCTTGGCGCGGAACGCCACACCCAGGCCGGCCAGCGACAGCATCGGTAGGTCGTTGGCACCGTCACCCACGGCAATGGTCTGCTCCAGCTGCAAGCCTTCTTCGCTGGCCAGCTTCTGCAGCAGCTCGGCCTTGCGCTGGGCATCAACGATCGGCTCCACAGCCACGCCGGTCACCTTGCCATCGACCACTTCCAGCTCGTTGGCGAACACATAGTCGATGCCCAGACGCGCCTGCACCTGGCGAGCAAAGTAAGTGAAGCCACCGGACAGGATCGCGGTCTTGTAACCCAGGCGCTTGAGCTCGGCAAACAGGTTCTCGGCACCTTCGGTCAGACGCAGCGACGCCCCGATCTCATCCAACACGCCCACATCCAGGCCCTTGAGCAGCGCCATGCGCTCCTTGAAGCTGGCGCGGAAGTCCAGCTCGCCGCGCATGGCGCGCTCGGTGATGGCGGCAACCTGCTCACCCACGCCAGCGGCCTTTGCCAGTTCGTCAATGACCTCGGCTTCGATCAGCGTCGAATCCATGTCGAAGACCGCCAGGCGACGGTTGCGGCGGAACAGGTCGTCCTTCTGGAAGGCAATGTCGATGCTCAGCTCTTCGGCCAGGGCGAAGAAGTCGGCACGCAGAGCCTCGGCATCGCTCGGCACGCCGCGCACAGAGATCTCGATGGCCGCCTTGCCCTTGTCGGTCTCGGCATCCAGCGCCACACGGGCCGACAGGCGCTCGATGCGCTCGATGGTCAGGCCGTACCGGCTGATCACCGCACTCACCCGCTGCAGTTGCTCTGGAGTGATCTTGCGGCTGAGCAAGGTGACGATGTGGCGCGCCTCGCCCTGGCCATCGGCCCAGTGCTGGTAGTCCGCCTCGGAAATCGGCGTGTAGCGGGCCTGCAGGTTCAGCTCGTGGGCCTTGGCCTGCACGCTCTGCAGCAGGGAGGTGGCCACTTCGTTGTCCGGGATATCGACCAGGATGCCGAACGACAAGGTACCGTGCATGACTGCCAGGCCAATGTCGAGGATGCTCACACCGCCCTGCAGCAGGACGCCGGTGATAGCCGCAGTGAGACCGGGACGGTCCTCACCGGTGATGTTGATCAGGACGATTTCGCGCACAACCTGGCTCCGACTTCGATGAAAAATGCGCATTCTACCGATTTTCCGTGACCGTCGGGCGCCAACGATACTTTGCCGACAAAACCCGGCTCGCTATACTGCCCCACACTTTCATGCCATTAAGAGCCGAGCTCAGTGAACCGGCCCACGCCCGTCAAAGCAGACAACTTCTTCCTGATGATCTATCGCGCCCTGAGTCAACGTCGCGTGCCGCTGGCACTACGCATCGCCTGCACCAACATTTTCCTGGTGGCGCTGGCGTTGGTGATCTACGCCTGCGTGATGGGCCTGCAGTTCAAGCAGGCCATGCACGAGCAGGCCGATGCTCTGGGCCAGAGCCTGACCACCCAGACCGCCACCTCGGCGACCGAGTTGCTGGTGGCCAACGACATCCTCAGCCTCAACGTTCTGCTCGGCAACCTGGTGAAAAACCCACTGGTGGCCCATGCGGCGATCTACAGCGTGGACAACCGCATCCTCGCGGAAGCCGGCCAGCGCCCGCGCAACAGCCTGCTGGGCGAGGCCGAAGGCCTGTACCAGACCAAGATCACCTTCCAGGACGTGACCGCCGGGCAACTGCGCATCAGCCTGGACATGAGCCAGTTCCAGCAGCCGATGCTGATCAGTCTGCAGAGCATGGGCATCCTTGCCGCCATCCTGCTGGTGTTGGCGCTGACCCTGAGCCTGCGCCAGGGCCGCTTCATCACCCTGCCGCTGCTGCAGCTGCGGGTGTGGCTGCGCGACCCGCAACCCTATACCCCGGCCACCGACCGCCAGGACGAGATCGGCGACATCGCCCGCCAGCTGCACGCGCGCCTGGCCCCGCCGCCGCCACCTGAGCCGGAGCCCGAAGAAGAAGAAGAAGAAGACGAGCAGTTCGACGACCTGCACGACTCTGCCCCGGCAGCCAAAGTCGCACCGCGCGCCAAGCTTGCCGCCCAGGCGGACGAGGATGACGATGAAGCCTTCGCCGGCCTGCTGGACGACGAAAGCGCGCCCAAGGCCGCCGTGGTCGAATCCGACGAGCCGCAGTACAGCGCCGTGCTTGCCGTGCAACTGGGCTCGCAGGAGCAGCTGCGTCGCCTGCCGCGCACGCGCCTGACCGAACTGACCGAGCGCTACCGCGATTGCCTGGAACATGCAGCCTCACTCTACGACGGTGAAACTCACACGCTCAACGACGGCAGCACCTTGGTGCTGTTCCACAGCCGCGACTGCGGCGAGGACTACCTGACCAACGCCATCTGCTGCGGCGAGTTGTTGCGCGCCTTGGGCCATGCCCTGCAGATCGAGGTAGCGGACAGCGGCATTACCCTGCAGCTGCAGCTGGGCCTTGCTCTGGGTAACGACCTGCAAGGGCTGGAGCTGGTAGACCTGCTGATGGCCGAAAAGGCCCAGGACGCTCTGGCACTGTCGCAGCACAGTCGCAACTTGTTGCTGGTAGAACGGCAGATCAGCGATGACACGCTGATTCGCCAGCGCGCCCGCATTCGCCCGATTGCCAGCCCCGAGGGTGCCTGCTGCGTGGAGCGCCTGATGGAACCCTACCCGTCGATGCTGGAGCGTCAGCTGGCGCGGATGCACGAACGCCGGGCCTGATACCGGGCTGGCTTCTTCGCGGGTAAACCCGCTCCCACAGGGCCTGCACCAACCTGTGGGAGCGGGTTCACCCGCGAGAGACCAGCACATACAGTACAAAAACTGCAGATACGAAAAAGCCCGCAATGATGCGGGCTTTTTCGTATCTGGCAGTTAGATCAGAACCGGTAGACTTCCATATCGGTTCGAATCGGCGCAGCCATCGGGATCTTGGATTTCTCAGGCGTCTTCTTCACCTGCACCGGAGCAGCCGATTTTTTAGGCGACTCTTCGGCAATCGCCGGCTGGTTAGCCAGAGGCTTGACCGCTGTGCTCAGCTGTTCGGCCAGTTTCTGAAGCAACTGGCCCTGGGCCTGCACCTGCGACGCCTCGCTGCCCGCGTGTGGCTGTTCGAGGTGAACGATGCGGTTGTCACGCACATGGCCACGGCGGTCCAACAGGCGCCACTGGGCATCCAGGACGGCCGGCTGGTCCTTGCCCGAGTCCAGGCGAGTGATCGACAGCAGCACTTGTACATCCGGGTTGAACCCGGCAGCCGCCGGGGCCAGCACCACGCGCTGGCTGTCCAGGCGCCAGGCGAGCTGGCGCACCAGCAGCTGGTCGATATCCGACGAAAGGCTGCCGGCCCAACGACCGTCGGTCGCCGAACTCAGGCTGCCATCGGCCTGACGCTGCAGGAACGTCTCACGTTGCAGGTAATCGGCAACCGATACCGGACCGAGCACCACGGCCATGCCCGCACTCTGCGAAGGCTGGCCAGGATCACCACTGTCGAGCTGGTACAGGGCAACCGGCTGATGCATGGTGCACCCGCCAAGGCCCAGCAGGCCAGTCATCAACAGCGCAAATGGAAGGCGCAGAAATTTCATCATCCCATCCAGGCGGTCGCCAAAAGGCCAACCGCAGTGATACACATAAATTCAAACGGGCACACGGCCACGCCGGCACCGCAAGGGCCATATCATCCGCGAAATAACCGTCCGACTCCAGCATTTCTGCCCGGAACGACGCTGAAATTGCCGCTCCAGACATTTCAACCGCTTACGCCGGCACTTCCACCTGCAACCCATCGACCCGCTGGAACCCGCGTGGCAGTTTGCTGCCGCGCCGTCCGCGCTCGCCCTTGTAATGCTCCAGGTCGTCCGCTTTCAGAGATAGGGTACGCTTGCCGGCTTGCAATACAAGCGTCGCGCCATCTGCTATCACGGCCAGATCGGTAACAAATTCTTCACGGCTCGCCACCCGGTCGCCCGGCACCCCGATAATCTTGTTGCCCTTGCCTTTGCCCAACTGAGGCAGGTCGCTGACCTTGAATACCAGCAGACGGCCTTCGGTGGTAACCGCCGCCAGCCAGTCCTGCTCGCGGTTGGCCACCGGGCGCGGGGTCATGACCTTGGCACCGTTGGGCAGGCTGAGCAAGCCCTTGCCGGCCTTGTTCTTGGCCTGCAGGTCTTCACCCTTGACCACGAAGCCATAGCCAGCGTCCGAAGCCACCACGTACAGTGCATCGTCGTCCGGCAACAGCACACACTCGAAGGTGGCCCCCGGTGGTGGCGTCAGGCGGCCGGTCAGTGGTTCGCCCTGACCACGCGCCGACGGCAGGCTGTGGGCGGCTAGCGAGTAACTGCGGCCAGTAGAATCGATGAGCACGGCAAACTGGTTTGAGCGCCCGGCAGCAGCGGCCTTGAAGCCATCGCCGGCCTTGTACGACAGGCCGGTGGCATCAATGTCGTGACCCTTGGCGCAGCGCACCCAGCCCTTCTCCGAGAGCACCACGGTGACCGGCTCGGTCGGCATCAGCTCGTTTTCCGACAGCGCCTTGGCCTCGGCACGCTCGACGATCGGCGAGCGGCGGTCGTCGCCATAGGTTTCAGCATCCTTGATCAGCTCGCTGCGTACCAGCTTGCGCAGCTTGGCATCGCTGCCCAGCAGGGCGAGCAGCTTGGCCTGCTCCTTCAGCAATTCATCCTGCTCGCCGCGGATCTTCATCTCTTCCAGGCGTGCCAGCTGCCGCAGGCGGGTCTCGAGAATGTAGTCGGCCTGGATTTCGGTCAGGTCGAAACGGGCGATCAGGGCCTGCTTGGGCTGGTCTTCGGTACGGATGATGTGGATAACTTCATCCAGGTTGAGGAACGCGGTCAGCAAGCCTTCCAACAGGTGCAGGCGCTTCTCCACCTTGTCCAGGCGGTGCTGCAGGCGACGACGGACGGTAGCGGTACGGAACTCCAGCCATTCCAGCAGCAGCGCTCGCAGGTTCTTCAGCTGTGGCCGGCCGTCCAGGCCGATGATATTGACGTTGACCCGGTAGCTGCTCTCCAGGTCGGTCGTGGCAAACAGGTGCTGCATCAGCTCATCGGCATCCACACGGTTGGAGCGCGGGATGATGACGATGCGGCACGGGTTCTCGTGGTCCGACTCGTCACGCAGGTCGGCGACCATGGGCAGCTTCTTGGCCTGCATCTGCGCAGCGATCTGCTCCAGCACCTTGGCCCCGGAGACCTGGTGCGGCAGCGCGGTGACGACAATGTCGCCATCCTCGACGCGGTAGACGGCGCGCATACGGATGGAGCCGCGGCCGCTTTCGTACATCTTGAGGATTTCTGACCGCGGCGTGACGATCTCGGCCTCGGTCGGGTAGTCCGGCCCCTGGATGTGCTCGCACAGCTGCTCGATGGTGGCCTTGGGCTCGTCGAGCAGGCGCACACAGGCCGTGGCCACTTCACGCAGGTTGTGCGGCGGTACGTCAGTGGCCATGCCAACGGCGATACCAGTGGTGCCGTTGAGCAGGATGTTGGGCAGGCGCGCAGGCAGCACGGCCGGCTCCTGCAGGGTGCCGTCGAAGTTTGGCACCCAGTCCACGGTGCCCTGGCCGACTTCGCTGAGCAGCACTTCGGCGTAGCGCGAAAGACGCGCTTCGGTATAACGCATGGCGGCGAACGACTTCGGATCGTCTGGCGCACCCCAGTTGCCCTGGCCGTCGACCAGGGTATAGCGGTAGCTGAACGGCTGGGCCATCAGCACCATGGCCTCGTAGCAGGCCGAGTCGCCGTGGGGGTGGAACTTGCCGAGCACGTCACCGACGGTACGCGCCGACTTCTTGTGCTTGGCATCGGCATCGAGCCCCAACTCGCTCATGGCGTAGACGATGCGTCGCTGCACCGGCTTCAGGCCATCGCCGATGTGCGGCAAGGCGCGGTCCATGATCACGTACATGGAGTAGTTGAGATAGGCCTGTTCGGTGAAGTCAGCCAGCGAGCGGCGTTCTACGCCATCCAGGCTGAGTTCCAGTGAGTCGCTCATGCGGGCCTCGTCATTTCAGGTTCTGGCGCAGCAGCATGGTGCCGCCGCGCTGGGTAAATTCAAGTTGTTTCAGGGCACTCATGCCCAGCAATACGGTCTGCCCGTCCAGGCCCGGCACCACGATGGCGCGCACGTCCTGCAGGCGGATATCCCCCAGCTGCAGGCTGGTCAGGCGCGTGCGGTAGCCTTCGGTACGGCCGTTGGCGGTACTGAGCTGCACCGGGCTGCCACGCTCCAGGCCCAGCTCGCGGCCCAGCGCCTCGGGGATGGCCACGTCGGTAGCACCTGTGTCGAGCATGAAATGCACCACCTGGCCGTTGATTGCGCCATCCATCACGAAGTGGCCCTGGCCGTTGCCCAGCAGGCGCACCTCGATAAAGCCTTCGCCATGCGCCGACTGCACCTGGGCATTGGGGTTGCGCTGGCTGTCTTCCCATTGGCCGAAAAAACGCGTGGCAAGGAACAGCGCCGCCGCCCAGGCGACGATCATCAATACCTTGCCAGCCCGCTTGCCCGGTGCCTGGCTCATGGCTTGGCGCTCCATCCGCCTTCCGGCGCATCGAAGCGCCAGACGATCGGGCGTGCTTCGCCATCGGCGCGGGCGCCGTTGTTGTTGTCCACGCCTATCCAGGCGCCCTTGGCATCGATCACCAGGGCCTCGGCCAGACCGAACGGCTGCTGGTAGCGACGCGACTCGACCAGGGCATCGGCAGCGAACGACCAGCAGCGCTCGACCATGCCGCTGTCGGTATCCCGACGACAGACGCGGTAGGCATTGCGTTCGAGAGTGAACAGCTTGCCTTCGAACCAGGCCAGGTCGGCGAAGTCGCGCGACAGTGCCTGGGCATTGGGCATCTGTGCCGGTTGCATTTCGACCCCGGCCTCGCTCAGCAACACGCAGCTGCGGCCGCAGGTCCACACCGACTGCTGGCGCTCGATAGCCACCAGGCCACGGCGCTCGCGCTCGGCGGCCAGCCACAGGCGGTCACCTGCCGGGTTGATCGCCAGACCTTCGAACAAGGCGTTGAAGTTCAGCAGCATGCCGCTGGCCCGGGCCTGACGAACCATGGCCGGGTCGATCTTCAACCAGTCCGCCTCGCCTTCCAGCGGCAGTTGCAGCACAGCGGCATGAGCTTCGCTGACCAGGTACAGGTTGCCCGCCTGGTCACAGCTGATACCTTCGAAATCCAGCTCGCCACCACGAATATACGACGCCGCCCAGTTGCGCGACTTAAGGCCCCACGGCAGGCCACTTTCCGGCACCGCTGGCGGGGTGAAAGTGAGCGGCTGCGCGCGCCAGGTCGGGTTTTGCTGGTCGAAGCGGTAGATGCGGTCGTCGTCGCGGTCGGATACGCCCCACAGCCCGCCCCGGCATTCCACCAGGCCAGACAGGTTGCCACCGCGCATGCCTTCGATCGGGTGCTCGGCGCTCAGCTTCAACTCTGGCCAGTTGCCCGCCAGGCTCGGCAGGGCAACCAGCGCCAGGCAGGCAGCCAGAAGCCGCCGAATCAAACCATGACCTCGGCCAGGTTGCCCTTGGTTTCCAGCCAGCTCTTGCGGTCGCCCGCGCGCTTCTTGGCCAGCAGCTTGTCCATCAGCTCGCAGGTGGCCTGCACGTCGTCCAGGGTCAGTTGCACCAGGCGCCGGGTATTCGGGTCCATGGTGGTCTCGCGCAGCTGTGGCGGGTTCATCTCGCCCAAGCCCTTGAAGCGGGTGACCTGTGGCTTGCCGCGCTTCTTCTCGGCCACCAGGCGATCGAGGATACCGTCACGCTCGGCCTCGTCGAGTGCGTAGTAGATTTCCTTGCCCAGGTCGATGCGGTACAGCGGCGGCATGGCCACGTACACATGCCCGGCCTCGACCAGGGCGCGGAAGTGCTGGACAAACAGTGCGCACAGCAACGTGGCGATGTGCAGGCCGTCGGAGTCGGCGTCGGCGAGGATGCAGATCTTGCCGTAGCGCAGCTGCGCAAGGTCGGTGGCCCCCGGGTCGACGCCAATGGCCACGGCGATGTTGTGCACTTCCTGGCTGGCCAGGACTTCGCCACCGTCCACTTCCCAAGTGTTGAGGATCTTGCCACGCAGCGGCAGGATCGCCTGGAATTCCTTGTCGCGAGCCTGCTTGGCCGAGCCACCGGCCGAGTCACCCTCGACCAGGAACAGTTCGGCGCGCATCGGGTCCTGGCCGGCGCAATCGGCCAGTTTGCCGGGAAGTGCCGGGCCCTGGGTTATGCGTTTGCGCTCGACCTTCTTGCTGGCCTTCAGGCGGCGCCCGGCGTTGCTGATGGCCAGCTCCGCCAGTTGCATGCCCAGCTCGGGGTGGGCGTTGAGCCACAGGCTGAACGCGTCCTTGACCACGCCGGAAACGAAGGCAGCCGCCTCGCGCGACGACAGGCGCTCTTTGGTCTGCCCGGAGAACTGCGGGTCCTGCATCTTCATCGACAGCACGAAGGTGATGCGCTCCCAGACGTCTTCCGGCGCCAGCTTCACACCGCGCGGCAGCAGGTTGCGGAACTCGCAGAATTCACGCATGGCATCCAGCAGGCCCTGGCGCAGGCCGTTGACATGGGTACCGCCCTGGGCGGTAGGGATCAGGTTGACGTAGCTTTCCTGGATGCTGTCGCCGCCTTCTGGCAGCCACAGCAAGGCCCAGTCCACCGCTTCCTTGTTACCGGCCAGGCTGCCGCAGAACGGCTCGTCGGGCAGGCGCTGGAACTCATTGACGGAATCGACCAGGTAGGAACGCAGGCCATCCTCATAGTGCCATTCGACTTTCTCGCCGCTGGCCTTGTCCTCGAAGCTGACCAGCAGGCCCGGGCACAGCACGGCCTTGGCCTTGAGCACATGCTTGAGGCGGCTGATGGAGAATTTCGGCGAATCGAAGTACTTGGGGTCGGGGCTGAAGTACACGCTGGTACCGGTGTTACGCTTGCCGACCGAGCCGACCACTTCCAGCTCGCTGGCCTTGAAGCCATCGGCGAAAGTCATCTGGTATTCGTTGCCGTCACGTTTTACGCGCACGCGCACCTGGGTCGACAGGGCGTTGACCACAGAGATGCCCACGCCGTGAAGGCCACCGGAGAACTGATAGTTCTTGTTGGAGAACTTGCCGCCGGCGTGCAGCTTGGTGAGGATCAGCTCGACCCCGGACACGCCCTCTTCCGGGTGGATGTCCACCGGCATGCCGCGGCCATCGTCGCTGACTTCCAGCGAGTGGTCGGCATGGAGTATGACCTGTACCGAACGGGCATGACCGGCCAGGGCTTCGTCGACACTGTTGTCGATGACTTCCTGGGCCAGGTGGTTGGGGCGGCTGGTATCGGTGTACATGCCCGGCCGCTTGCGGACCGGGTCAAGGCCCGAGAGGACTTCGATGGCGTCTGCGTTATAGGCGCTAGCGCTGGGAGTGGCCATAGGGTCTCGTCGTCAGTCTGGTGAATGCAAAAAAGTCAAAATACAGAAAAATCGAGCGCTGCGTACTGCCCACGGGCAATGCCGGCGAAGGCCAGCAGTGCCGGCAGGCGCTCGGCGAAGCCCTGGAAGCTGTGGTCGCCACCGGCCTGGATGCGCAGGGCACAAGCACGGTAATAGCGCTCGGCATGGCGATAGTCCAGGGTTTCATCGGCGGTCTGCAGCCACACTTGATAGCGGCTGGCATCCACCGGGGCTGGTACCTCAAGCTCGGCCAGGGCCTGCACATGATCGTGGGTCAGCTCCCACGCTTCACCGGTGTAGTGATTGTGCTGGGTGCCCAGGTAGCCGTCGAAATGCTTGTGCGGTGTTACCGCCGGGTTCACCAGCAAGGCCTTGAGGCCGTGGCGCTCGGCCAGATAGGTGGCATAGTAGCCGCCGAGCGAACTACCTACCAACAATGGTGCGCCCAGTTCGGCGATGGCCGCTTCGAGCTGGGCGATGGCCTGCCGTGGGTGGTGGTGCAAGGCGGGCACCCGCAGTTGGGCCGACAGGCCCAGTTGCTGCATCACGGCCTCGAGTTGGCGCGCCTTGGTCGAAAGTGGCGAGCTGTTGAAGCCATGGATATAGAGGATGGAACCCGACATGCTGCCCCCGGAATCTGTGGCTTCGCGCCCGGTGATATGGGCGCAGGGACGCGCAGTGTAGCGCGTTCGCCGGGTTTTGGCGCCGCACAGGGGTTTTAGCAACAAATTCTTCAACAGCTTTGAGAGTGCCGGGGGCGCTTTGCGCCCCTATCGCGACACAAGGCCGCTCCCACAGGAGATCGCGTACCCCTGTGGGAGCGGCCTTGTGTCGCGATAGGGCTGCGCAGCGGCCCCAAAACCCTCAATAACCAGGGCTATCGAAGTCGAGCTTCACTTCGAAGTCCAGCGCCCGCTCCACCCCGGTCTCCAACCGCCCGTCGGCGTGGAGGAGCAGCCAGCGGTATCCAGGCTGCTCCTCGCTCACCTTGAAATCCTCGCTGCGCGCCGCGAACTGGATGCAGGTCGACGGAGTGGCCAGCAGGCGACGACCGTCGCGCACTTCATCCCATTCCTGGTGCACATGCCCCCACAGCAGCGCCCGTACCTGTGGGTACCCCTCGACGATATCGAACAGCGCCTGGGCATTGCGCAAGCCGATCGGCGCAATCCAGGCACAGCCGATATCCACCGGCTGATGGTGGAAGCACACCAGGCAATGCCGTTCACCCGCCTCTCGCAAGGCCGTTTCCAGCACTGCCAGCTGGTCATCCTCCAGCAGCCCATGCGTCGCCCCGGGTACGGCCGTGTTGAGCATGACGATGCGCCACGCACCGATATCGGTCACCGCCTGTACCAACTCCGGTGCCACTTGCGCCATGACTCGGGCCTCGTCATGGTTGCCAGGCAACCAGCGGGTGGGCGCGGCAAACGGTGCGGTCAGCTCACGGAACGCTTCATAGGACGCCACGCTGGCGTCCTGGGACAGGTCGCCAGTGCACAGCAGCAGGTCGACAAGCGGTTGCTCCCGCCGCATCTGGGCCACTACATGGCGCAGGCTGTCACGGGTCTTGAGGCCCAGCATGCTGCCGGCCGGGTCGGCGAACAGGTGGGCATCGGTCAGTTGCACCACATGCACGGGGCGCGATTGGTCTGGCTGCGGCAACGGCCGTCTCCTCGAACGGATTCAGCGCGAATTATGGCTGTACAACGGGTGCGAGCAAACACCCGTACCCAAACCACGTCACAATTCAGCGAACGCTTGCCAGCTCGTGGCCACAGGCCAGGCAATGGCTCAGCCATTCACCGAGAAACAGGTTGAGCTGGGCCTTTTCGTCCGGCTGGTGCATGGCCTCGTTCGGATACGGGTAGATGCTGCGCAGGCGCCGGGTGTGTTCGGCACTGACCACTTCGGCCATGCGCGCATCGTGGTACACCTGCACTTCCAGGTGCGGTACCGGCAACCACGGCAGGCTGTGCTCCTGGCGCACGTGCAGGGTGGTGGTGTACGGGCAGGCCAGCACCACGTCGAGCACCAGCACGCCGAGCATCTGGTCGCCCTGGGTCATGCCGATGCGGCGCGAGCTCTGGGTGGTGCGCATGTCGGGCAACAGGCGCATCAGCCGGGCGTAGTTGGCCTCGCAGGCTGCCTGCAGCCCGACCAGGTCGACCCGATAACGCTCGCGCAGCAGGTTCACTTCCACATACCTCGTACTTCATCACGGTTCAGCGCCAGCCATTGCAGGCCGATGATGGTCGCCGCGTTGCAGATGCGCCCGTCGCGCACCGCCTGCATGGCATCCTCGAACGACCACACGCGCACGCGAATGTCCTCGCCCTCTTCTTCCAGGCCATGCAGGCCGCCCGCCCCTTCACTGCTGCAACGGCCGAGGAACAGGTGAACGTACTCGTCACTGCCACCGGGCGACGGGAAGTAACGGGTCATCGGCCACAGGGCGCTAAAGGCCAGGCCGGCTTCTTCTTCGGCTTCGCGGTGGGCGACTTCCTCGGGTTGCTCGTCCTTGTCGATCAGCCCGGCCACCATCTCGATCAGCCAGGGGTTGTCGACCTTGCCCAGTGCACCAACGCGGAACTGCTCGATCAGCACCACTTCATCGCGCAACGGGTCGTACGGCAGCACGCACACCGCATCATGGCGCACGAACAGTTCACGGCTGATCTCGCGGCCCATGCCCCCGGCAAACAACTCGTGGCGCAGGCGTAGCTTGTCGAGCTTGTAAAAGCCCTGGAAGCAGTTGGCCCGCTCAATGATTTCGAAGCCCTTGGGCACTGAGTTCAACGCGTCTGACATGGAAATCCTCATTACCTCGAATACCGCATCGCGCCATCCTACTCTGCACGCCTGCCGGTTTCACCCCTTTCCGGCAACCGTTCGCGCACTCGGGACAGCGCGCCTTCTCTCTGTTAGCTTAGTGGCGAACTGAAGGCCGCGCAGACGGTCAAAGGCCGACTTTTCCCTGTTCTGCAAGGATCCTCATGACACTTGTCAAACTGACTTCCGTGGCTGTGCTGGCCCTGGCCCTGGGTGCCTGCCAAAGCCTGTTCACGCCTAACTACCGGGCGCCGCTCGAGGTCAAGCGTGATGCCTGGGAGCATGTCAAACCCGGCTGCAGCGAAAGCGACTGCCCGCTGGTGAACATCGACATGATCCACTTCCCGGCCTTGCCCAAGCTCGATGGCATCGTCGAGAAACGCCTGCTGCAACTGACCGAAGACAACCAGCGCGGCAACGCACCGACCACCCTGCAAGCCTACGAGCAGCAGTACCTGGCCAGTGCCGACAAGCGCAACAGCAGCTACCTGCAGGCCAAGGTACGCGAGCAGCATGACGGACTGGTGATCATCGAATTGTCCAGCTACCTGGACAGCGGCGGCGCTCATGGCATGCCCGGGCGTGGTTTCATCAACTATTCGCGCAAGCTGGACAAGGTGCTGACCCTGCAGGACATGCTGGTGCCCGGCCAGGAAGACACCTTCTGGAAAACCGTCGAGGAATCGCACCACGCCTGGCTGATCAGCGTAGGCATGGACAAGGATGCCGAGTTCATCAAGACCTGGCCGTTCAAGCAGTCGCCGCACGTCGCCCTGACGTACGGCGCGGTGGTGGTCAAGTACGAGGTCTATTCCATCGCGCCCTACTCCATGGGCCACGTGGAGTTGAAGATCCCGTACCCACGCCTGAATGGCGTGCTCAAGCCCGAGCTGTTTCCCGGCCGCGGCTGAAGCTCAGCAGCCCGTGCAGTAGCCCTGCCAGCAGCAATGCCGGCAGGGTCGCGCCCAGGTTCGGCGCTTGCGCGGCGATCAGATGGTACGTGGCAACGCCCACCGCCCAGGCCAGCAGTGCCTGCCAGTGCAAGCCATGCACCTGTGCTGGCAAGCGGCGGCGACGGATCACGTAATGGTCCATCAATACCACACCGAACAGCGGTGCAAACACCGAGCCGATCAGCAGCAGGAAGTTCTCGTACTGTGCCAGTGGCGCCAGCAAGGCGATCAGTGTGCACAGCACGCCAATGGCCAGCGCCAGGTGCTCGACCTTCAGGCGCACCAGCACGCCGGTGGAAACGGCTGCCGAGTGAATGTCGGCAAAAGCCTTTTCCGACTCGTCCAGCAGAATCAGCAGCAGTGGAATGCCCATGCCGGCGCCCGCGAGGGCCAGCAGCAGGGCGTTGGCTTCGCCACTGCCGGCGAAGGCCAAGGTGTAGCCCACGCCCAGGCTCATCAGCCAGGTGTTGCCGATGAAGTAGCCCACCACCGTACCGCCGAATACATGTTTGCCGTTACGGGCAAAGCGCGAGTAATCCGCGATCAGCGGCAACCAGGACAGCGGCATGGCGATGGCGATGTCGAAACCCACAGCCAGCGACATCGATCCGTCGCCGGCCCGGTTCCACAGTGCCGCAAGGTCGGCCTTGGCGAACAGGTTCCAGGTCAGCCAAAGGCAAGCGCCCAGCAGCAGCCAGATACCCCAAGTGCGTAGCACCTTGCGCACGAACGCCAGCGGCCCACCGACTGCGAGCAAGGTGGCCAGGGCGCCGAAGCATAGGGTCCAGAGCACAGGGCTGTTCCAGGCGCTGGCTTCGCCGAACGCCCGCGCACCCAGCAGGCTGGCGGCATCGCGCATCACGATGATCTCGAACGCGCCCCAGCCCACCAGTTGCAACAGGTTGAGCAGCGCCGGCAAGCGAGCGCCATGGCCACCCAGGCTCAGTTTCAGCGTGCCCATGGCCGACAGGCCGGTATCGCTGCCGATGACACCGGCAGCCCCCAGCAGCAGCACACCCACACCGGTGCCCAGGGCGATAGCCAGCACCGCGCCGGCAAGGCCCAGGCCAGGGGCCAGCATGGCGCCGACCTGCAGCACCATCAGGCCGATGCCGAGGGAGAACCATAGCGAGAACAGGTCGCGGGCGCCGAAGATGCGCTGGGCGGTGGGGACCGGGTGGTCGGGGGAAAATTGGCTGGGTGATGTCATGGTTGGCGCTCGCCGGCAATGTTGTTGGTGTTCCTGGCGAGGACTGCGTCCTCGTATCGCGACACAAGGCCGCTCCCACAAAAACCGCGCTGGCCTCAAGCCTTGCGCGGTCCCTGTGGGAGCGGCCTTGCGTCGCGAAAGGGCCGCAAAGCGGCCCCAGCGGTCTTAGACTTTGTGATACAGCTGGCTGCCTTCCTGGCGGAACCGCTCGGCCTGCTCACGCATGCCTTGCTCGACCGTCACATCCACGGTTTCGATCTTGGCGGCGTATTCACGCACTTCCTGGGTGATCTTCATCGAGCAGAACTTCGGCCCGCACATCGAGCAGAAGTGCGCGACCTTGGCGGATTCCTTAGGCAGGGTCTCGTCGTGGTAGGCACGGGCAGTGTCTGGGTCCAGGCCGAGGTTGAACTGGTCTTCCCAACGGAACTCGAAGCGTGCCTTGGACAAGGCGTTGTCACGAATCTGCGCACCCGGGTGGCCCTTGGCAAGGTCGGCGGCATGAGCGGCGATCTTGTAGGTGATGATGCCGGTCTTCACGTCATCCTTGTTTGGTAGGCCCAGGTGTTCCTTGGGCGTGACGTAGCAGAGCATTGCGCAACCGAACCAGCCGATCATAGCCGCACCAATGCCCGAGGTGATGTGATCGTAGCCAGGAGCGATATCGGTGGTCAGCGGGCCGAGGGTGTAGAACGGCGCCTCGTCGCAGCATTCCAGCTGCTTGTCCATGTTCTCCTTGATCAGTTGCATCGGCACGTGGCCGGGGCCTTCGATCATGCACTGCACGTCGTGCTTCCAGGCGATCTTGGTCAGCTCGCCAAGGGTCTCCAGTTCACCGAACTGCGCGGCATCGTTGGCGTCGGCAATCGAGCCGGGGCGCAGGCCGTCGCCCAGCGAGAAGCTGACGTCGTAGGCCTTCATGATTTCGCAGATTTCTTCGAAGTGGGTGTACAGGAAGTTTTCCTTGTGGTGTGCCAGGCACCACTTGGCCATGATCGAGCCACCACGGCTGACGATACCGGTGACACGCTTGGCAGTCAGCGGCACATAACGCAGCAGTACGCCGGCATGGATGGTGAAGTAGTCCACGCCCTGCTCGGCCTGCTCGATCAGGGTGTCACGGAACAGCTCCCAGGTCAGGTCCTCGGCCACGCCGTTGACTTTTTCCAGGGCCTGGTAGATCGGCACGGTACCAATCGGCACCGGCGAGTTGCGGATGATCCACTCACGGGTTTCGTGAATGTGCTTGCCGGTGGACAGGTCCATGACCGTGTCCGAACCCCAGCGGATGCCCCAGGTCAGCTTGGCCACTTCTTCCTCGATCGAGGAACCCAGGGCGCTATTGCCGATGTTGCCGTTGATCTTCACCAGGAAGTTGCGGCCGATGATCATCGGTTCCACTTCCGGGTGGTTGATGTTGGCTGGGATGATCGCGCGGCCACGGGCGATTTCCTGGCGGACGAACTCAGGAGTGATTTCTTTCGGGATGTTGGCCCCGAAGCTGTGGCCGGCGTGCTGCTCGTCAAGCAGACCAGCGGCACGTGCCTCTTGCAGCTTCATGTTTTCGCGGATGGCCACGTACTCCATCTCGGCAGTGATGATGCCTTGGCGGGCATAGTGCATCTGCGAGACGTTGGCACCAGCCTTGGCCCGACGCGGGTTGCGCACGTGGGCGAAACGCAGCTTGGCCAGTTCGGCATCGTTCAGGCGCTGCTGGCCGAAGTCGGAGCTCAGGCCGGCCAGGCGCTCGGTGTCACCGCGTGCCTCGATCCACGCCGAACGCACGTCGGCCAAGCCCTTGCGCACGTCGATGACAACGTTAGGGTCGGTGTACGGGCCGGAAGTATCGTAGACCAGCACCGGGGCATTGGACTCGCCACCGAAATCGGTCGGGGTGTCGTCCAGGCTGATTTCACGCATGGGCACGCGGATGTCCGGGCGCGAGCCTTCGACATACACCTTGCGCGAACGCGGAAACGGTTGCACGGACTGCTGATCGACTTGTGCCGATTCGCTGAGGTTGATCGCTTTTTCTTGTTTGGTCATCACAGGCTCTCCAGACGGCTTCCTAGCAGTGGAATGTCGGGGTGAACCTGAAAGGCGCGGACGCACCCTTGATGGGTGCAGTGCCGGATTTGGGGTGCCTGAAGCTGCATGCAGCTGCGACATTCCCGGACCTGGCACAAGAGGCTCCCCGGGAAGGCGAGCAATCTTGTTCCCTACGCAGGCGCTAACCTGATCAGGTTCAACGGGATCCGCAACTTTGCGATCTCAGCCTTTGCTTCAAGGCACCCCGACAAGAACATGCGCAGTCTAGACTGGAGTGGTCGGCAAAGCCAAGCAGGTAAATGCGCGGATGATGAAAGGCACCCCGAGCGATTGTTGCCGGGTGCGCATGGCACTACACTGGCCCGTCGCTCGATACTCAACAGTTCAGTAATTAAATTTCGTACAAGGATTGCCTCTATGCTGCGCAAACTCTCACTGGCAATAGCCGTGTCTTGTGCGTCCAACGGAGTGGTCTGGGCAGCGGACGTGCCCACTACAGTGAAAACCGACCTGGTCAGCGTCTATCAGGAGGCGGTCGACAACAACGCTGACCTGGCTGCGGCCCGCGCCGATTACGGCGCCCGCCGCGAAGTGGTACCGCAGGCTCGCGCCGGGTTGCTGCCTAACCTGTCGGCCGGTGCCGAAATGCTGAACACCCGCACCAAGCTGGACGAACCATCGGCCACCAGCAACCGCAGCGGCAACACCTGGAGCGCAACCCTGGCGCAACCTATATTCCGCGCTGATCGCTGGTTCCAGTTGCAGGCAGCCGAAGCGGTCAACGAACAGGCGGCGCTGGAGCTGTCGGCGACCGAGCAGAACCTGATCCTGCAAACCGCGCAGAATTACTTCGCCGTGCTCCGTGCCCAGGATAACCTGGCCGCGACCAAGGCCGAGGAAGCGGCCTTCAAGCGCCAGCTGGACCAGTCCAACGAACGATTCGACGTCGGCCTCTCCGACAAGACCGACGTGCTGCAATCCCAGGCCAGCTACGACACGGCGCGGGCCAACCGAATCATTGCCGAGCGCCAGGTACAGGATGCCTTCGAGGCCCTGGTGACCCTGACCAACCGGGAATACACGTCGATTCAAGGCGTGGTCCATACCTTGCCAGTGCAGGTGCCTACGCCCAACGACGCCAAGGCCTGGGTCGAAACCGCCGGGCGCCAGAACCTCAACCTGCTGGCCACCAACCACGCGGTCGTCGCTGCCGAGGAAACCCTGCGCCAGCGCAAGGCCGGCCACGCGCCGACCCTGGACGCAGTTGCCAAGTATCAGAAGGGTGACAACGACAACTTCGGTTTCACCAACCCCGCACCGGCCCCCGTTACGCGCTATAGCGGCGACGTCGAGCAGACCAGCATCGGCCTGCAGTTGAACATCCCGATCTACAGCGGCGGCCTGACCAGTTCGCAGGTGCGCGAGGCCTACCAGCGCCTGAGCCAGACCGAGCAGCAGCGTGAAAGCCTGCGCCGCCAGGTGGTGGAAAACACCCGCAACCTGCACCGCGCAGTGAATACCGACGTGGAACAGGTGCAGGCGCGCAAGCAGTCGATCATCTCCAACCAGAGCGCGCTGGAAGCCACCGAGATCGGCTACCAGGTGGGTACCCGCAACATCGTCGACGTGCTTGACGCCCAGCGTCAGCTGTACACCTCGGTGCGCGACTACAACAACAGCCGCTATGACTACATCCTCGACAACCTGAGCCTGAAACAGGCAGCCGGCACCTTGAGCCCGCAGGACCTGCAGGACCTCAAGCGGTACCTCAAACCGGACTACAACCCGGACAAGGACTTCCTGCCGCCGGACCTGGCGGCTGCAGCGGCGAAGAACTTCGAGCGCAGGCCTTGAGATAGGTGTTGGACCAGTCGCTGGCAAGCCCGCTCCCACCGCGGGGTAACCTGGGGGAGTTGGCGTGCCGGCGATAGGGCCATCAAATATCACTCCAGCCGCTACAGGACAGCGACTAGGCCGCTACGGCGATCGTCGAGTCGATGCGTTGAACCGACATATCCCCGATCAGCGCAGAGCCAGCCGGCTCAGGGGCAAACGCAGCCATTGCATCAACAAGATTTCCCAGGCTCGGCAGCGAGTGCTCGACAGCAAACAGAGATGCCCCCGCTGAAAGGGCCGAGGCCTCAGGCATGGCAACCATTTCAGAGGTGACTATTGCCGGCTGCGCAAAGATGAAGTCCTCCGCTGTCACTTGCGCAACTTCGAGCGCATCCAGGTACAGTATATTCACGATACCTTCCTGCCCCGGCACTGCCTGGGTATCAACGGCCACACCATGAATCTGCGCAAAGTCATTGAGCATGAAGCGCTCGACTTTGCTGACCTGCAGATCCTCGAAGCGACTGATGCCTACCTGGCTGAGGTCAATCTTGTCGATACCGTGCCGGAACCCCCGCAAGGTGTTCCTGTAATCGCCCACGCCTTCTTGTTTTGTCACCAGGAACACGCTGGGCGCAACCGTTGGCGGGGCATAGATCGTGCCTGCCAGAGAAGCCACCAACTGCCCCGATTCGTCGCTTGTAAGCGACACGCCATCTGCACCACCGGTAAGCAGAACATTCGCGTTGACAGGCGGGGGCGCCTGCACTTCAGGGCTGCCCTCGAAGTAACCTGGCGCAGCAGTGAATGCGTCAAGGAAGCGGAAGTTCGCTGGCTGCAGTTCGGCGATCGGTTTGCCCGCAAGCGTCAGCTTCTGCCCATCGCCAAGGTCTAGCACAGCCGCATTGCCGTCCTGTCGCATCTGCAGGTCAGCAAACCCTAAACCACCAAAACCGACCAGATCGATCACTTCACGCGAAGTTTCGAATTGCTCGAGTACATCGTTTCCGGCTGCACGCCTGTGGATAACATAGCGGTCAGTACCCTCTCCGCCCTTAAGCAGGTTGTATCCACGGCCACCATCCAGTAATGCCCCGGCGGGCCCAGCGATCAAGGTATCGTCGCCGTCGCCACTGATGAGGTTCTGCACCGAACCAGAGGCTATGGTCAGCGCCGCTCCGGCGATATTGGCACTGCCGCTGGCCAAATCCACCGAAATACTGCGACTTACCGCAGCCGCATTCAACGTATTACGCCCGCCAGCGGTGCCCCTGATTGCGTCGTCAAGCACCGCTCGCCCGGCGTTTTCTGCCACCAGGTTCGCATAGTCATCGGTGAAGTAATAAGTATCATCGATGGTGCCGGGGCTGCCAACGAGGCGCAACGTCCAGCGATCGAGTGTCAACGGCAAACCAGCATCGGCATTGCGCACCTCGAGTTTCCACTCCCCTGCTGAGCGCTCTGCGCGATGATGGGTCGACATGAACCCATATTTGAACGCTCCTGAGCGCGAATCGCCCAGATCGTCATCACCGGAGCCCGGTGCCTTGCCCGTGCGATCGAGCAGCACGCTCCTCGTGCCGCCAGGCGACACCAGCGTGAGCGTCATGTCACCAAGACGGCCCACCATCGAATGGATATCGACCTCCACATGCTCCACCAGCACATCAGCCGGCAGGGTCAAGGACAAAGTCGCGACCTGCCCCGCCGCAACCTGGTGGGCAAGCGGCTCACTGGCAGCGGTCAGCACCCGTTCATTGGCCTTGGTCGCCTGGCTACCCCATGACTCGGCAAGACGCACAGCCGCACGGGCATCGACCATACCAAAACCGTAGTCGTGACTGGTGTGCATGCCACCGCCATTCCAGTTGCGCCCTGCGTTGTAGGCCCATTGGGTGGAAGCGTCATCTACCTTGCGCGCAGACAGTGCGAGGATCTGCTGGACGTCCCGATAACCGAGCCCCGGATTGGCCTGCAGCATCAACGCCACCACGCCTGATACAATCGGCGCAGCGAAACTGGTGCCCTGGGTCGTGCTATAGGCGCTGCCCACCGATGCACCGCGCTCCGCTTCAAGGCTGACGCCAGTGGACAACACATGGCTTCCTGGTGCGGCGACCAGCAAGCTGGAACCTGGGTTGGAAAAGGGTGCAGTGGCAGCTTGCAGCACCGAGAGGTCTGCCTTTGCATTGATGGCCGCTACTTCGATGGCGTGGCGGTTGTTGTTGGTCAGCGAGCCCTGGGCACTACCACCTTTGTCGCGCTGGTTGCCGCCAGAGGCGACGACGATGGTGCCAAGCCCGCCACGACCATTGGTGGCCGCAAGTGTAGTACTGAAAGCGAGCGCCAGAGCGGTATCGACCTTGCCTTCCGGAACATTCCCCAATGCGAAGTCCTTTTTGAACCCCCAACTGTTGTTGGCAATGTCGTAGTTGACCATTTGCCCCAAGTTGGTCAGGTCGTCGCCTTTGTTGGCCAGGTAGTGCCCGCCGATCTTCGCATCGTATGCAATGCCGATTCCCCCTTGATCATTGCGCGCTCCAACCATGACACCCGCCACTTGGGTGGCGTGATTGGACGCCAGGGCAGCCAGCGTGCCATTGGTACGTTGGGTTTGCAGCCAGATGGGGTCGATATTCGGCTTGAGATCGGGGTGTTCGATATCGAAGATTTCCGGCGCGACGGCAAATTCACCGCCAGGCTCGAACTGCCCGATCCTCACGCCCTTGCCCGTGAAGTCACGCCATACTGGCGCGACATCGATCTCGTCCAGATACCACTGCCGCCCAGAGAGCGGGTCACCAGGCGATTGCTCATGGCGCAACGTTACCGTCGCGCGCAAGGGCGCCGATGCACCGCTGCCCACCTCGGTAACACTCATGGAGGCGTTGCCCGCCGCATCGACCAAGTCGTAGCGGAAACTGACATCACCGTCATGGCCAGGTAACGGCGTGACCTCCACATCACCCTGTTCGTTCAGCCGCACTGTAGCGCCCTTGCCAGCACTGACCGACGCGATGCGCAACGGCCCACTGCTGTTGAATGGCTGGTCGTTGGCCAGCAGCACCGTCGCAGGGACTATCAGCGCGGCGTCAGTGCTGGTGAAAGTAGCCAGTTGCTCAGGCGACAGCCTGTCGCCGATTGGCATGGCGCCCGCGCCGAGAAGATCGATAGCGGCAATATCGGCGAAGCTGAGCTTCTGGATGTTGCTCAGGGTCAGGCGGCCGTCTCGCCCCGCCACGGTGTCGGTGATCTGGTGACCCGATTCGGTACGCGTGATCAGGTACTCGTCGTGTGCACCATGCAAGCTGACCAAGTTGGTTCCCGCGCCTCCATCAATCGTGGCATCGCCCCGACCGGCTTCGATCACGTCATCGGCCGCCCCACCCGCAATCCGATCCGCGCCACCACCAGCGTAAATAATGCTGCCGCCCGCCGAGGCCTGGATGCGATCCCCATTTGGGCCTGCGTAGATAACGGACTTGCCGGTACCACCAATGATGTCGTTGCGGCCGCTGCCACCGACGAGCACATCGTTGCCACCGCCACCGATAGCAAGCTATCGCCCGAGCCGCCCTTGATGAAAACTCCGCGTTGACCGCCGCTGGCGATGATGTCCCTACCCCTCCCTCCTTGCGCGATGGTCAACCCGGCCTTGGCCATGTTCAGCCCAACGCCCTGCTCCCCCACGATCAGCACCGTGTCACGCCCGCCATTGCCGTGCATGTTCGCCCAGTCGTCACTGGCACTGATCACGAATACATCATCGCCCGCCCCGCCGTGATAGGTATTGCTGCCAGCGCCGCCAACCAGCCAGCTGCCGCCCGGGGCTGCGGTCAAGACATCATCGCCTGCGGCGCCGTAAAGCGTGTCCACGCCGAGCGCGGCGGCGTCCAGAGTGCTGCCTTGAGGACTCTGGCTGATGTAAGCCCGCCGGGAAGTGGGCCCGCTTGATGAAGTCAGTACCGTACTGCCACCTTGAGCCTCGATCCGATTGCCGACGGTATCAGCGAGGAACCTCACCGCCAGTACTTCCCGGTCCTCGCCATTGATGGTGAATGCACTGCGGGAGATGACCTGGTTACCCTGACGTGCTTCCCCCACCGGTTCGACCTGACCGAGCTTGATTTGGCTGATGCCATGCTCCTGCAATGCCTTCAATTCTCCGGCATCGGCACGCCCGTCGTGGTTGCCATCGACCCACACCTTCAATTGTGCCCAGACAGCATCTTCAACGTTGATACTGCCATCGGCGTTGGCGTCCACGCTTGCCAGGGCGGCGAAGCCATCTTTGAACGGTGTTTCGCCGGAACTGCCATCACTACCGGCTTTGCCTGCGTAGTATTCGGAAAACAGTTGGCTGATGTTGCTCACCTGCCCGGTGCCGTTGTCATGTACCAGCATCCCGGTCACACGATCTGCCCAGCCTGTACGACGTAACGTACCGCTGTTATCGACATCGAACAGCACGCCGTCCTCGATACCGGCCAAGCCCACACCTTGTCCGCTCAGATCGAGTAACAGAGGGTCGACGAAGGTGTTCACCGTTGTCATCGCCGCCAGCCCGTTGAGCACCACTGCGTTACGCAGGCTGAAGTCCGGCTGTTCGCTACCCTCCCGATAGAACTGGGCCAGGTGCTGGTTCGGCCGCACGTTGGGGTCGAGCTGGATCTCGCCGGGACGGATACCACCGGTGGCCAGGCTGCCCAACTGGGCGGAGGTGAAGTCGGTGTTGTCGAGGGTTTTGTCGGTGAAGGCGATACTGTGGGTCAAGCGACGGTCAACGTAGCCATTGGAGACGTCGTTGCGGATGTCGTCTTGGCCTTGGAGGTCGCGACGGGACTCGGTTGCGGGGGTGATTTCGATTTTGAGCGTTTCATTTGGAATAGGCTCAGAGACCATCAAAGCTGAGAGGCTGGCCTCGATGGAATTGAAAACCGCATTGGCCGTAGCGTTTATCAAGTCAGGGACCGCCGAGGGTGACTCGACTCGGGAGATCCACTCTTTCGCAAGTAAGCGATTCTCGGCATCTGTAATTACTGATGCCATTGCCATCATTCGATGAGTACGTAAAGAAAGCAGCCCTTCGTCTATAAGATCACCTGACGAAGAAAGCACGATCCGCCAATAGTCTTCTTTGCTAGCATCCGCCATTACCTTGAATACTGGGTGCAAGGTCCAAGCCTTCTCGGGGTAGCCCAGAGAAGTGAAGGTTTCAGCGTGAAAAGCTGACACTTCACTTTGCCGAACCTGCTCAACTATAGGACCATCAGCAACCTTATCCGCTAGTATCCTTAAGTACCCCCGCGCCATTGCGACTCTAATCGCATCCACATCACTATCTGACATTGGCCGCCCTGCATCAGCAGCCACCATTTTCATATAGTTTATTGCCGCAACACCTGCAACTGAATCACCACGAGCAACGCCATTTGCGAGAACTGCATATTTATCTCCCTTAGCAGCCAACAGGTCGTACATCGCTGACGGCCCCTTACTCTCAAGAGCGACACTCGCCTCTTCAATATCTGCAACCTCGAGCCTGATCATTTACCTTCTCCTTGTTTTACACTTCGCTTTAGAAATCCCTCAACTCTATTTACCACACTCCTCCACTCACCTAGCTTACCCCGCAGAAACCTAACACTCACAAGAGCATCCCCACCAGAAAGCACAAACTTCAAATCGCAGTAGGAATTATATTCATCATATGCCCTTACACAATAAACTATGTATTGCATGCACCCATTCTTTTCCAGCCAGAAAAAGTCCTGCTTATCTTCAGGGAAAACTCTACTGACACCCTCTACATATGTCATTCCAATGCTTGGCTCGTAAGTTGCCTGTTCAACCGCTGTTATCGGGGTTGCCCGAAGATAACTTTTGAGTCTTTTTTTTAACCCGGTAGCCCCATGAACCCAGGGCTCGACGGCAACGGTCAGGCCACCAAAACTGAAAGATGTCGCCTCACCGTAAGGGACAGGCTGCATCTCCGGCCAACTCATTGCCATATAGAGCGAGACCAGATACGCACCACAGCCTTTTTTGTTGTTTACGAAACCCGGCTCCCAGGAACTCTCACCTTCATATTCCGGCCAGTAGATTACATATTTCCTAGGAAGCTCATAAACAACACCTGAAATCCTTCCACACACCATTGGATTAGGGGTAGTGAATTTATTAGGTGGCCAAGGCGAGATAGTAACAACGGCAACCAACAGCCAGACCATACTTAGAAATAACAATAGCTTGCTGAGGCGCCACAACACACGACCAAAAAATCTGCCCATCGCACTCAGCTTCCCGAGCAGCACCTTCAAAAAAAACAAAAAATATTTGAACGTAACCATTACCCCCCCTAGAGCCAGCCTACCTATATCAGGCACTAGGGAAATCCTGAAAAAGACTTCCTGATTTGGCAAAATCCCCGGACACCAA
>NZ_JALLKV010000199.1:0-275 GCF_023093815.1 Pseudomonas sp. PNPG3 | reverse complement strand
ATGTAGAAGGACCGCAATCGACAAGGGAGGGATCGATGTTTTCGAGGGGAGTCCTGAGCGCCAGCCTGCTCGCTCTGTTGACGCTGGCGCTGACGGACGCAGGGGCCTTCGCCCAGCAGCAGGACCGCGGCGAGCTGGCGCTCGGCAAGACCTCGCAGGGGCGGGGGATGGGCGTCCGCGTCTACGAGCGAACGCTGCAGATGCTCGACTTCAACGCCGTGCTTCGTTGCCGTGACGGCAGCGAGCTGATCGTCGAAGAGGGTGGTTTCCTGCCG
>NZ_JALLKV010000198.1:0-276 GCF_023093815.1 Pseudomonas sp. PNPG3 | reverse complement strand
CGCGCGCCATACAGCACTATTCATGTGTACTAGGGGTATTCGATGCAATGTGCGATGCGTGTCATCGTTCTCCCGATGAGGCCCCGGCCGACAGGGGCCCAATGAGCGGGGTCCCTGCCGACGAAGCCCCGGCCGGCAAGGGCCCGACCGGCGGAGGCCGCCCATGAGCCGCTGGTTCCTCGGGCCGCCCGCGTGGAAGGACATCGAGGCGATCCTCTCGGACCGTCCGGCGGAGCTCGTCTCCCCGCCGATCGTCGTCGAACGCACCGGCCGCGC
>NZ_JALLKV010000197.1:0-276 GCF_023093815.1 Pseudomonas sp. PNPG3 | reverse complement strand
CAGTATCACCAACGCTATAACCCGCATCTTTCGGGAAGGTTACTTTTGCATCAACAGTGCCGTCTGCATTCAAGTCAGATGGGTTAATGACATCATCACCGCCATCTTGAATTTCAACAACTGGCGCACCTGTTAGGTCTTTTTCACCGTCACCATCCACATCACCCGGAACTACCAAGTCAACTGTTGAATTATCGCTGCCTTCTGGTGATTCATTGCCTTGCGGATCCGTTACAACTGCTGTAACAACAGTGTCTTCACCTTCCGCTGCAGGCG
>NZ_JALLKV010000196.1:0-276 GCF_023093815.1 Pseudomonas sp. PNPG3 | reverse complement strand
AACTCCTCCTCGAAGGCCTTGACCTCGGGGCCCTGCGCGACCATCCCGGAGGCCAGGACGCGGTCCACCGCGTCCCTCTCCTCCTGGCCGATGATCGGCTTCGCCGGCGGGATGAAGGCGCGCTCTGCGCTGCTCGAAGTGTTCATCGAGTCGTCATGTCCTGTTCATCGTGGGAATCGAGGTCGGGGAGCTCCGCGGGACGCGGCGCGTCCACGACGGGGTGGGAGGCGAGCTGGAGCCCGCCGGTGGTCTCATCCGGGATGTACCACTCGCCGG
>NZ_JALLKV010000195.1:0-276 GCF_023093815.1 Pseudomonas sp. PNPG3 | reverse complement strand
CGCGACTGGTTGGTGGAAGAACTCCCGCAGCGCATCCCTGGGCTAAAGACCTCGCAGCCGCAGGCCACCTACCTGTTGTGGCTGGACTTTTCCGATACCGCCATCGCCGGCAATCCCCAGCCCGCTAAGTGGCTGCGCGAAAACGCCCGCGTCGCCCTCAACGAGGGCGATACCTTCGGCACCGGCGGCCCCGGCCACGCGCGGTTGAACTTCGCTACCTCCCGCGAAATCTTGGGCGAGGCACTCGACCGCATGGAAAAAGCCTTCGCCGAGCTC
>NZ_JALLKV010000194.1:0-277 GCF_023093815.1 Pseudomonas sp. PNPG3 | reverse complement strand
CGGCGAGGCTGCTCGAGTGCCTGGTGAGACGGAGAGAAAATCTAATTCCGATTGAAAATGCGATTTGATTCTGTTGAGAGCGTTGGAAAGCTGTCTCTCTTAATCTGTTTTGTCTCTGGTTTTTAAGCCACTGTATCGCCAATAAGCTCTTTCATGACTAAGTGATTTTATTCACTTTAATCCAATCTAATCTAATGGCCCTTGGATGTCATTGGCAGGAATTTGACCCGGAAGAGTTCTATCATCTGCTGGAGGCAGCCGAAGGTCATGCCAAAGA
>NZ_JALLKV010000193.1:0-277 GCF_023093815.1 Pseudomonas sp. PNPG3 | reverse complement strand
GAGAAGCGATCTTCGCCCGGTACCCGCCTCTGAAGCCAGGCCGCTGAAACGGCCTGATGGATGATGTGCGCGTGTTGCTTGATATCTCAATAGCGTGTCTGTTTGTTGATGCCAATATTTTAATTGGCAAGATATACGGATGATTAGCAGAAATGCTGGTTGTTTGTTTTTTTGCCAGGATTGTTTTCATTTTTTATGGAGAGTTTGATCCTGGCTCAGGACGAACGCTGGCGGCGTGCTTAACACATGCAAGTCGAACGATGACGGTGGTGCTTGC
>NZ_JALLKV010000192.1:0-278 GCF_023093815.1 Pseudomonas sp. PNPG3 | reverse complement strand
AAGGGCACCTCGGCCGTCCGGGCGAAGCGGGCGTCGAGCGCCGCATCCCCGTGCCCCGCCTTGCGGGCAGCGACGATCAGCGCTCCCTCCGTGGGGTCCCCCTGCACCGACCAGCGCCCCTCGCTTTCCCGCAGCACGGCGTTGTTGGCAAGGCAGGCGACGGTCAGCGCCCGGGTCAGTTCCGCCCGAAGCGGGCCCTCCACCGGCTGCCCGCCGGGAGTGCCGATGCCGCCCCCGGGCGCATAGCCGGTACCGCCGAAATCCACCCGGCCGCTGGC
>NZ_JALLKV010000191.1:0-278 GCF_023093815.1 Pseudomonas sp. PNPG3 | reverse complement strand
GAGGACACGCCTTCTTCCGAACTCTTCCCTTCGCGCATCAGGCGCGTCATCTCGCGCACGTGGCGCAATTGCAGGAAGCGCGAGCGCACCGAGAAATACAAGCCCACGCCCAGGCACAGCGCAATCAGCGCCGGACTCCACACGATGCCGTTGACGGCATTTACCAGATCGATCATGTCCGTTTCCCCAAACGACAGCCCCGTTGCCATCGCAATGTTATTGAGATGCAGGATTTTCCTCTGCGAATGCAAAAAAAGATACATTAACTTGTAGAACAA
>NZ_JALLKV010000190.1:0-278 GCF_023093815.1 Pseudomonas sp. PNPG3 | reverse complement strand
CAGTGCGGCCGTCAGTGCGGGGCGGCGACCGCCTCCTCGAACCAGCGTCCGGGATCGACGAGCTCCGCCGGGGCACCGTGGGCGCGCAGCCAGGTGCACACGTTCTCGCAGTCGCGGCGCAGGAACCGCTCGCCGGAGGGGTTCGCGATCAGGTCGATGACCTGCGGGACGTCGATCACGACGAGCCGCTCGTCGGCCTCCCGCGTATCCACGAGGACGTTGTAGGCCGAGAGATCCCCGTGCACGAGACCGAGTGCGGCGAGATCCATGACCACACC